>DWVA01000020.1 GCA_019120475.1 Candidatus Blautia intestinipullorum
GCCGCTTTATAATAGACTTCTTTTCCGCTCCTCCGGCTGACGATCAGGCCGCTGGTCTTTAACTGGCGAAGATGGTGGGAGACAGCGGGACTGCTCATATTCATAAGAGAAGAAATATTTATCACGCATTCCTCGCAGTGGCATAGAAGCCAGAAAATCCGGATACGGTTTCCGTCTCCAAGCTGCTTAAATAATTCAGCAGTCGTCTGAAAATCTTCCGGCGCGGGCATTTGCTCCGGAAAGCGTTCAATCTGCTGGCCATGGTCATGGGGCAAAGAAAAATCTTTCATAATATCCCTCTTTTCTGATCGTTTTTGCACTGTTTAAGAAAAATCAGACAAACTTTCCCATTCCATATTTATCATTAAGGATAATTGCACAAAATACTAATCTGATGATAACATCACCGAAAAATCATGTCAATTTTTTTGTGAAAGCTATTGACGCGGAAGCATAATGGGTGTATATTAAAAACAAGAATTAAACATATGTTTAATTGATTGTGAAAATATTTTCGAGGAAAGGATATCTGAAAAATGAAGAAAACGTATAAGATTGATGTGGACTGTGCAAACTGCGCGAATAAGATGGAGGATGCGGCGAAACGTACAGATGGAGTCAAGGACGCCACTGTGAACTTTATGATGCTGAAAATGCATGTGGAATTCGAGGATGGACGAAATCCTAAAGAGGTCATGCAGGAAGTTCTGAAAAACTGTAAAAAGGTGGAAGACGACTGCGAGATTTTTATTTAACTTTGGTCGGTGCCGGAAAAGCTGCGTAACGGTACAATTCTAACAGGGAGAGGGAACATGAATAAAAAACAGAAAAAAATGCTGGTCCGGATTCTGACGGCGGCGGCTATGCTGATTGCATTACAATTCATTCCGGCAAAAGGATGGCTGAGGTTTGTCCTTTATCTGGTTCCTTATTTTGTGATCGGATATGATATTTTACAAAAGGCGCTGAAAGGCATCAGAAATCACCAGGTATTTGACGAATGTTTTCTGATGGCGGTAGCTACGGTGGGAGCCATCGCCTTGGCTTTGTATGACAGGAGCGGAGATTATACGGAAGCCGTTGCCGTTATGCTGTTTTATCAGGTAGGCGAGTGGTTCCAAAGCTACGCGGTGGGAAAAAGCCGCCGCAATATCACAGAGCTTATGGATATCCGCCCTGACTACGCGAATGTGGAAGTAAACGGAAAGATAGAAAAAACAGATCCGGATGAAGTGGAGATCGGAACTGTCATTGTAGTACAGCCTGGGGAAAAGGTTCCTATTGACGGCATTGTTGCCGAGGGGATTTCTTCCTTGAATACCAGCGCACTTACGGGTGAAAGTCTCCCAAGAGATATAAAACCGGGAGATGAGATCATCAGCGGCTGCATCAATATGACGGGAGTGCTGAAGGTAAAGACAACGAAAGAATTCGGTGAGTCTACGGTATCAAAGATCCTGGATCTGGTGGAAAATGCCAGTTCCAGAAAATCAAGATCCGAGGACTTTATCTCAAAATTTGCCCGCATCTATACGCCCGCTGTCTGCTGGTCGGCTCTTGCTCTTGCTGTTCTGCCGCCGCTTGTCAGAATGTTGGGGATGGGGCTTGACGCGGACTGGGGCGCATGGATCTACAGGGCTCTGACGTTTCTCGTCATCAGTTGTCCCTGCGCTTTGGTTATCAGTATCCCACTGAGCTTTTTTGCGGGGATCGGCGGGGCAAGCAACGCAGGAGTGCTTGTAAAAGGCTCCAATTATCTGGAAACGCTTTCCAAAACCCGGATCGTTGTTTTTGATAAGACCGGAACACTGACGCAGGGAGTGTTTGAAGTAGATGGAATTCATCATAACGAATTGGAAAATGAAAAGCTTCTTGAGTACGCCGCGCTGGCGGAAAGCGCTTCTTCGCATCCGATCAGCAAAAGTATCCAGAGGGCTTACGGCGGAGAAATTGACCGTTCCCGTGTGAAAGAGATCAGGGAGATCAGCGGAAACGGCGTTATTGCCACGGTGGATGGAAAAGAGGTGGCGGCAGGAAACGATAAGCTTATGGAGAGTCTGGGTGTTCCTTATATCAACTGTCACAGTGCAGGTACGATCATCCACATGGCTGTTGACAGAAAATACGCAGGACATATCGTGATCTCCGATATTATAAAGCCTCATGCGAAAGAGGCTGTAGAGGCACTGAAAAAGGCGGGTGTCCGAAAAATAGTCATGCTTACCGGAGACAGGGAAAAGACGGCACAGGAGGTCGCCTCCAAATTAGGACTTGATCAGGTATACAGTGAACTCCTCCCCGGAGACAAGGTAGAAAAAGTGGAAGAATTATTAAAGTCCAGACCGGAGGGAGCGAAGCTGGCTTTTGTGGGAGACGGCATCAACGACGCTCCTGTGCTGGGCAGAGCGGATATCGGAATCGCTATGGGAGCAATGGGATCTGATGCGGCGATCGAGGCGGCAGACATAGTCCTGATGGATGATGATCCTCTGAAGATATCCAAAGCAATCAGGATCTCTAGGAAATGTCTTGGCATTGTTTATCAGAATATTGTATTTGCCATCGGCGTTAAACTGATCTGTCTTATGCTGGGTGCCTTAGGTATCGCAAACATGTGGCTGGCGATCTTTGCGGATGTAGGCGTTATGATCATCGCGGTGCTGAATGCCGTCCGGGCGCTTTTTGTAAAAAAACTTTAAAAAAATTTGACTGTTTTAATCTTACTTTAATCTTCGGTCCATATACTGAACTCATCAAAACAAACAAGACAGAAGAAAGAAAAAATATATGACGGAGGTAAAAGTATATGAGAAATAAGAAAATTTTTGCAGGAGCACTGGCGGCAGTTACCGCACTTACAATCGCGCAGGGAGCTATAGCTGTAGCGGCAGAGGGACGTTTCTCCCAGTATCTTCAGAAACTGGAAGAAGAAGCGGAGTATACTAAGGAGGAAGCGCTTTCTTTAGCGCTGGAAGACGCGGAACTTGATGAAAAGGACGTGAAAAGATCCAGAGTAGAGCTTGATTATGATGACGGCGCCCTTACCTATGACGTAGAATTCTATACGGATAACGAAGAGTACGATTACGAGATCGATGCAAAATCAGGAAAGATCCTCTCTGCTGACCGGGAAATTGAAAAGGATTTCAGAAACGCGGATTCCGGCATGGAAGCGGAAGTTACAGAGGATGAAGCTCTGAAAACAGCGCTTGAGGACGCAAACCTGGAAGAAAAAGACGTTGAAAAGTCAAGAGTAAATCTGGAACGGGACGATGGATTTCTTGAATACAGCGTGGAATTTTATATCGGAAACGAAGAATACGATTATAAAATCGACGCCATGACAGGAAGAATCCTGGATGTGGATTATGAGATTGAGGACGATTTCCTGGATTCTGATATAGCTGACACAGGCATCTCAGAAAAAGAGGCAGAAGAAATTGCCCTTGACAAAGTGCCTGGAGCTACGACAGACGATCTTCGCATGAAACTGGAGCGTGACGATGGACGCCTGATCTATGAAGGAGATATCCGTTATGACGGAATGGAATATGAGTTTGAGATCAACGCGGAGAATGGAAAGATTATAAGCTGGGAAAGCGAATCTGAGTGGGATGACTGATGATCCTTTTTACGCAAAAAAGGAGCTGCATTTTTGGCAGCTCCTTTTTGACGGAGAAGAAAAAACTTACCGGGGTTTGGCATTGGGGTAGATCTTTTCCATCCGTTTATCGTTAAAGTGTGTGTCAATGATCTTTTCCCATCCGCCTGAGGCCGCAGGGCCTCCGTTTCTTTGATCATAACGGATCAGGGCTGCTGCGGAGACAAGAATATTGGCGGACATAAACACAACCATGCTCCAGGAGAGAAGATATCCCCATATTTTGGGGATTTTTTCAATTAAGTCCGACAGCCTCGGATAAAGAAATTTGATCCATATTACCGCGGCGATCCCCCAGAAAAAACAGAAAAGGAGATTGACTCTTCCATCCAGATTGAAGGGGATTTTGCTGTAGTCCCAGAATACTTTGCCGAAGACAAGCTCTGAAAGAACGCTGCATACATACTCGTAAGCTCCTCCCAGAAAAGTTCCGAAAAGGAAAAGATGATAGACCGGTTTATCCTTATCTTTATATAAAAGCACAGTGGCAAGGACGATGGCAAATCCCCATATAACACTGAATGGTCCCCATACCAGGCTGCTCCTGCTCATCCAGTATCCCATGGAAAAGCGGCAGAAAACAGTTTCCGCAAAGTCTCCGAGAATACAGGCGATCATAAAGAGCCAGAAAAGCTTGTAAAAACCGCAGCCTTCCGCAAATTTGCCTTCCCGATAGATCGGCTCCGCTTTTTCCATGATAATGGGATACGCCTTTTTCATACGGCGTTCCACATATCCTACAATAGCCAATCCGAATCTGTAGGTGAAAACAGCGATTTTCTGCTGTACCCGGATCGTAGAAGGCATATCTTTTCTGATATGAAGAGCGGCGGCTACAGACAGAGAGATATCCAGAAGGATCAGTCCGGCAACGCACCACAAAAGAATTTCAAAAAGAGTCTTGGGCATAAGATGGAAGAAGGCAAGGAGAAGCCTGTTTCCATACCGGAGGGAGATCACGCCCAGGATTGCCCATAGGATACTGTACTCCAGACAGATATAGCCGTCATAATTCCATCTCTTTTTTGAATAATCCCATAATTTGTGGCTGTTCAGGCGCTCAAGAAGCTTTCCGGTGATCCATTCGATCACAGTGGAAAGAATGCCGCAGCCCAGGAAGAGAAAGAAAGTATTGTCAATCAGTTCGTCAAGAGTTACAGCCATGATAACTGCGGAGACTCCGTAGACAAGGCAGAAAGGCCCGGTGGAAAAGCCCCGGTTTGTAAATTTTCTGGTTTTGACAGATCCTACCACAGTTTCGATGAGCCATCCCAGAAAAGCGTAGACAAGAAACAGCCAGATCAGTTCAGTAATTGTGTAATTCATATTCCGTTATCCTATATTTCGTTTTCATTGTTGTGCCGTAGATTAGTTCCTGAAATATAGAATAACAGAAAATTCGACAAATTGATACTGATTTTTTATTTTTCAGAAGATATGCAGTTTTCCAACCTCCGTTACAAATCGCCTTGACCCGGCGGAAATGTATGTTTATACTGGAAAAAGATATTAAGAAGAACTCCGGAAAGAACCGGAGAAAGGAACAAACGTTATGAAAAAGCATCTGTCCCTTCTGGGAGCCGGTCCGGCTTATGCCGGAGCGATTGCTCTGGCAACGGCCGCAGCGCTGATCCTGAATCATAATAACGTGATAAAACTGGGAAACGTCCCGGATCTCCGCGCGCTTTTTTATTCTGCGGGAAGTGTGCTTCTTGCTTTGGGTATCCTATTGTGGGCCCTAGCCAACTTCCAGTGCAGGATCAGCGAGAATATTCAGAAAAACGTCCTGGTAACCACCGGAATCTACGGATATGTAAGAAATCCCATTCTCAGCGGCCATCTGCTGGCGAATACGGGACTTCTTCTTTTTGCATGCAATCTGTTTCTTCTGCTGCTTCCGTTTGCATACTGGATATATATGACAGTCTTGCTTTGTATGACGGAAGAAAAGTGGCTTCGTGACCTTTATGGTCAGACATATGTGGAATACTGCCGGAGAGTAAACCGCTGTATTCCCTGTCCGGGAAAGAGATCCGTATTACATCGTTTTTGAAACAGGGACATTTCTTTCACGCCGGGTGATGACCGTAAAAGCAATGATGCAGATGATCACGGAAAGAAGAGACCCCATAGAGGTTGCCAGCCCCATAGGGAACAGCGTATCCGGAAACCAGACAGAAGTAAAATAAACGCCCGGGACGCGTACCAGAAGAATGGCGGTAATATTGTGCAGGAAGGAAAGACCGGATTTTCCGCAGGCACAGAAGTAGCCGCTGAAGCTGAAATGAATTCCTGCGAAAATACAGTCCCAGACATATCCGCGCATATACTGGCCTCCCAGCCGCACGACTTCCGCGCCGTCAGCTCTGGTGCTGTCTGTAAACAGGGAGACTACGGGTTCGGCGGCAAACTGCATCAGGAAAACAACAACGACGCCGAAGCAGATCGCCATAAAAGCCGCGTAGCGCAGCGTAAGCCTTGCCCGTTCCGGTTTGCCCGCTCCGATGTTCTGGGCGCCGAGGGCAGAAACAGTAGACAGCATGGAAGAGGGAACCAGAAACAGAAAGCTGATGATTTTTTCCACGATCCCAACCGCCGCTGCATCAGTGAGCCCCCGGCGGTTGGCAATAATAGTGATAATGATAAACGCAACCTGGATCAGGCCGTCCTGAGTGGCAATGGGAATACCGATCTTCAGTATTTTACTCATAACCGGACGGACTGGCCGGAAATCTTTCTTCTTTACAGCGAGACTGCCGCTGTGTCTGCGGATCACCATGAGGGCGATGACAACGCTGACCGCCTGGGAGAGCGAAGTGCCAAGAGCCGCTCCCGAAGGACCCATATGCAGCGCTCCCATAAAAAGATAATCCAGCGCGATATTGGCTGCACAGGCGGCAGCCACGAAGTACATAGGGCTTTTGCTGTCGCCCATTCCCCGGAAAATAGAGCTGATGATATTATATGCGGTAATAAACGGGATACCGATAAAACAGATGGTCAGGTAATCCACTGTACCGGAAACCGCAGCTTCCGGGGTAGACATTATATTTACAATGGGGCGCACAAAGATCAGGAGCACAATGGTAAGGACTACGGACAGGCACATGAAAAGCGTTACCGTATTGCCGATACTGGAAGCGGCTCCTTTTTTGTCCTTTCCTCCTACCGCCTGTCCGATGGAGACAGTGGAACCCATGGCAAGCCCGACGATCATTACCGTCAGCATATGCATGACCTGCGAGCCGATGGAAACAGCGGTCGTACTGGCAACTCCTTCAAACTGACCGATAATGAAAAGATCCGCCATTCCGTACAGAGTCTGCAGAAAATAGGAGAGCAGATAGGGCAGTGAGAAAAAAAGAATATTTTTAAATACACTGCCGGTAGTAAGATTTTTTTCCATAATAACATATCCTCTTTTGCTGAATTATTTACAGATACGTTTTTCGTGGATCGTCCACATTAACGCTTCTGTATTGCATTATAAACTCTGCAACGATTATAGAGTCAAGGGAAAATTACGACGGTACGGCAGAAAAGGCTTGGGCAGGCGGCAAAAGGAGAACTATCCCGGAAAAGTTTTGAAGCGTAATATGACGATTCCTACAAAATTGTAGGCTGTGCGTCATTCTATAGTAGGATTGGTGTGCTACTCTTTTCACAGATAAAAAGAAAGAGGTGTTAAAAGAGATGAAAAGCTATTTAAGTCTGATCCCGATCTCGGCCCGGGTGCGGAAACGCCAGAACCGTATGACGATCCTTTGTATTATTATTTCCGTACTCCTTGTAACCGTGATCTTCAGTACAGCGGATATGAATTTAAGGGGAGAGAGACTGTATATGGAGGAAAAACACGGAAGCTGGCATATCTGCCTGGAAAATATTTCCCGGGAAACAGGAAACCAGATACAAAAGCGGCAGGATGTTTCTGCGGCGGGATGGTCGGGAAAGTTCAATGACGATGCGGAGCAGCCTTATTATATCGGGGAGAGAAAAGCCGCGCTGTATGGTACAGATCCTGCTTATATGACGCAGCTTACCCACGGCGTTGAGGAGGGGAATTTTCCGGAGAATGATGGGGAAATCCTGCTCAGCTCCAACGCAAAGCTCGCCTTGAATGTGAACACAGGAGACAAAGTAACGCTGCGGACACCTGCAGGAGATAAAGATTTTGTTATTTCCGGATTCGGTTCCGATGATAAGGAGTATTATCAGGGACAGACATATCTTGTAGCGGTATATATGACTTCCGGCGCCTTTGCTGAGATTATGGAGGAAAACGGGGTAAAGGCAGATTCTGCCTTATATATACAGTTTGAAAATGCAGCAGAGGCGGCAAAGGCGGAGAAAGAGATACAGAGACAGTACGGTATCCCGGAGGACAGCGTTGGAGAAAATACGGCGGTAATGGGACTGGCAGGACAGAGCAGCAATGAATCTATAAAAAACATATATGGAATCGCGGCATTTCTGTTTATTCTGGTACTCCTTGCCGGGGTATTGATGATTTCCGGAAGTATAAACAGCAATGTTGTTCAGAGAACGAAATTCTTCGGTATGATGCGCTGTGTCGGCGCCAGCCGCCGCCAGATCATCAGCTTTGTCCGGCTGGAAGCATTGAACTGGTGCAAAACGGCGGTTCCTGCCGGGCTGATCCTGGGGACGGCCGTCAGCAGTATTGTCTGCGCTTTTCTCCGCTACGGTATCGGAGGGGAATTTGCAGGCACGCCGGTATTGGCTCTAAGTCCCATAGGTCTGACAAGCGGCGCGGTGGTAGGTGTTATAACAGTGCTTCTGGCTGCGCAGGCTCCGGCAAAACGGGCGGCGGCAGTATCCCCGGCAGCGGCAGTATCCGGCGGCGGAGAATCGGAAGCTTCTGTACGGCGTACTTTGGGAATCTTTCCGGGAAGAATCGAACTGACTTTAGGAATTCGTCACGCAACAGCATCGAAAAAAAACTGGATTTTGATGACTGAAAGCTTTGCCCTCAGCATTGTTTTGTTTTTCTGCTTTTCAGTGGGACTGGATTTTGCCTGCCAGCTGATACCGTCGCTGCGGGACTGGCAGCCGGATATTACACTGAACGGGTATACAAACATGGCTGTCATTAAACCGGAGACTGCGGAGGAGATCCGGACCCTTCCGGGGGTGGGGAGAGTTTTTTGGGCCTCATATAAGGAAAATGTTCCGGCAATCCTCTCAGGTAAAGAGAATGTCCAGGTGAATCTTGTTTCCTACAGCAGCGAACTTTTGGACAGCGTCGGAGACAGTGTCGTTAAGGGAAATATATCAGAAATCTATGGAAACAGCGGTCTGGCCGCGACAGTTTTTGACCGGGATAATCCGCTGAAGGTGGGCGATACGATCCGGATCGCTGACAGGGAGGTAAAGATTGTCTGTGCTGTATCGGACAGCCTGTTTCCAGGCGAAAGCAGTCTTATCTGTTCGCAGGAAACCTTTGAATGGCTGACCGGAATCTCGGATTACAGCTTGGTTGGTATACAGACAGAGAAAAACGTACCGGAAGAAACCATAGAAAAGATCAGCAGTATGACGGGAAGTAATGTGATCTTTACCGACATGCGGGAAGAAAACAGACAGGACGCGGCTACCTACCTGGCTGCCCGGTTTATTGCCTACAGTTTCCTGACTATCATTGCTACGATCACCTTTTTCTATATTGTCAACAGTATTTCTATGAGCGCGTCAGCAAGAATGAAACAATATGGAGCTATGCGGGCCGTCGGCATGGACACAGGACAGCTTACCCGCATGATTCTGGCGGAGGCTCTTACTTACTCGGTTTCCGGCCTGATCGTCGGATATGCGGCCGGGATTTTGGTGAGCCGGTTCCTTTATATAAGGCTGATCACCAGATATTTCGGGAACAACTGGGAACTGCCGGTAAATATAATTATTATCGCTGCAGTGTTTGATCTTTTTTCCGCTGCGGCCGCCGTTTATATTCCTGCCAGACGGATAAAGAAAACATCGGTTACAGAAACGATCAGCGAATTGTAAAGAGACAGGATTCAGCCATGACAGAAAGCCCTCTGCTGTGATAAAATAGGATTATCACAACAGAGGGTTTTTGACAGACGGCAGATATAAGCTTTGTCTGGAAATCTGTACACAGAGGAGGGATAGGATGGACCGTCTGATCTTTCATGTCGATGTAAACAGCGCCTTTCTTTCCTGGGAGGCGGTAAAAAGAATAAAACAAGGACTTCCGGATCTGAGAGAGATCCCCTCCTGCGTAGGCGGCGATCCGAAGAAGCGCACAGGGATCGTAGTTGCAAAATCTATTCCCGCGAAAAAGTACGGCGTAAAGACCGGGGAGCCGGTGGCGATGGCTCTTCGGAAATGTCCGGAGCTTGTCTGCGTACCGTCGGACTTTGAACTGTACGTCAAATGTTCCAGGGCGTTTAAAGATATCTGCGCCTCCTATGCTCCGGCCATGGAGTCTTTTTCTATAGATGAGGTTTTCCTGGATATGAGCGGCACAAGGCTGATCTATCCGGATCCGGAAGCGACAGCCCGTGAGATTAAAGACAAGATACACAGAGAACTTGGATTTACAGTAAATATCGGTATCTCCGTCAATAAACTTCTGGCAAAAATGGCCTCAGACTTTGAAAAGCCGGATAAGGTGCATACGCTTTTTCCAGAAGAGATACCGGTGAAAATGTGGCCGCTTCCTGTCCGGGAACTTCTCTCTCTGGGGGCGTCTTCAGAGAAGAAGCTTTTGGAGGCGGGGATCAGAACCATCGGGGATCTGGCACATAAAAGCCAGGCGGAGATACAGAGACTTTTGGGAGAAAAGACCGGATGTCAGCTCTGGCAGTATGCCAACGGAATAGACGATTCTCCTGTAAAGTCACAGAAGGACGAGGCAAAGGGGTTCAGCGTGGAGACTACCTTTGAGGAGGACATTGTTTCTATGGAACAGGCTCTTCCTATTCTTCTCAGCCAGTGCGATGTGGTAGCCGCCCGGATGAGACGGGAAGGGAAAAAATGTACCTGCGTGGCTGTTTCCTTCCGTACTCTGGATTTTAAAAACAGATCCCATCAATGCCGGCTGGAAAATGCCACGGATGTAACAGATGAAATCTATGCCAATATACGCAGGCTGTTCCGGGAGTCATGGAAAGGCCAGCCTCTCCGTCTTTTAGGAGTGGCGCTTACCGGACTGACGGAGGAGGAATATACCCAGATGTCGCTCTTTGAAGACGCCGGAGAAAGAGAACGGCGAAAGAAAATGGATGAAGCCCTGGACAGTATCCGGCAAAAATACGGAAACGACAAGATCACAAGAGCCAGTATCATGAATGTCTCCTCCAGGATCGGCAGAAAAGCAAAGGCACAGATGAAGAACGAAAAGGAATAAGTGAGCGCAGGGGACTGCGGCGTCTATTTGCGGTGAAGCAAAGCTGCTTTCCGGCGGTACGCCCCGGGAGTCATATGGACGCGCTGGCGGAATGTCCGGATATAGTAGCTGGTACTGGAAAAACCTGTATTGTAAGCAATCTGAGTTACAGAAAGCGACGTATGTTCCAGCAGTTCCATGCTTCTGCGGATCCTGTATTCTATAATATAGTCAAAGATCGTACAGTTGAGGGCCCTGCGGAAAAGGCGGCAGCAGGCTTCCCGGCTAAGATGAACTGTCCCGGCAAGCTCTTCCAGCAGAATGCGGCGGCCATAATTTTTGTGGATATATTTCAGGATCTGCTTTACTTCCTCCTGTTTCTCCAGGCCGTCAGATGGTACTCCGGCGGGGAGATCCGCATGGAGGACCAGGAGTTTCCACATCTGGATAAGGATAATATATATTTCCAGTTCATAACCTTTCTCTTGTTCACGGAAAAGACGGGGAAGTTTCTTTTCAAGAAGGAGAATCTCTTTCTGCCAAAAGGAAGAAGACCTGAGAATAACCGCAGGAAGACTGCTGTTCCCTAAAAAGGGAAGAAAGTATTTCTGTTCCATAGCGCTGCCATGAAAAAAAGAAAACATCTGTGGATGAATATTAAGACAAAGGTATTGAGCAGGATCCTTGCTGCGGGACATAGTCATGTGAATACAGCCGCTGTTGATAAAGATACCTTCGCCGGACTGGAGTTCATATTTCTGCTGGCATACAGTTACACATAAAGAACCAGAGGTCACAATACAGAACTGAAGCTCGTCATGCCAGTGCCATGCATTTGTGCCGAAGGGTTTTCTGCCCAGGTCCGTCTCATAAATTTTCGCAGGAAAATGAAAGGGCATGGAAAAATCAGCCTTTCTATTTTTATCTATAGGTATGTTCTGAAAAAAAATTTCCGAATGATTGTACTCCATTGCAGATACTCCTTAAAAAATCAATATAGTGATATTAATGATCAATCTTTATATATCCCAGTATAAAAAATTTTCTTATACTTTTTGTAAATGATAAACTTCGGGCCGAAGCAGCAGCTTTTGAAAGATACCAATGCTGCAAGATAATAATATTTACAGGAGGATGATCATGTATAAAGTAGATCTGAACAGTGATTTGGGAGAAAGCTTTGGGCTTTACAAAATAGGAAGCGACGAAGAGATTATCCGTACAGTGACTTCCGTAAACGTTGCCTGTGGGATCCATGCCGGAGACCCTATGGTAATGGATAAAACGATAAAAATGTGTATGGAACATGGAACGGCAGTAGGCGCTCATCCGGGTTTTCCGGATCTCCAGGGATTTGGAAGAAGGCAGATGCAGATGAAAAAGGGGGAACTGAAAAATTATATTTTGTATCAGCTTGGCGCGCTGGACGCATTCGCCCGGCTTCATGGAACCAGACTTCAGCATGTGAAACCTCACGGGGCTTTAAACAATATGATGCCATATAGTGAACAGTATTCCAGGGAAATCTGCGAAGCGATTCTGGCTTTCGATCCGGAACTTATCCTTGTGGCGCCTACAAATACGATGACTCTCCAGATGGCCCGCGATATGGGACTTCGGACAGTCAGCGAAGTTTTTGCCGACCGCGCTTACCAGGACGATGGATATCTGCTTTCGCGAAGCTGCCCGGAAGCTGTCCTGACAGATGAGGACGAGGCGATCAAAAGAGTAATCCGTATGATAAAAAATAAGACGGTTATTAGTGTGACTGGAAAAGAAATACCGATACAGGCGGATTCTGTCTGTATCCACAGTGACAGCGCGATCGCCCTGAATTATGCCAAAAAGGTAAGAAAGGCTCTGGAAGCAGAGGGGATTGTACTGTGCAGTATGAAAGAGATGCTTGGCTGAGACAGGTTTTTCTTCAGTGTTTGTTCCCCCGGGTTTTGTTGTAGCCCCGCTTAAAAGCCTTGAAGGTCCGGATCGCATATCTTTCAAAAGAGTTCAGCGACCGGAAACCGCTGTCCTTTAATGGTATGATCTGTATCGTAAAAACATCTCCATATTTATAGTCCGCGTATACGTCTCCGTTTCCATGACCTGTAAAATGACTGTTTACTCTCTGGAATACCCTTTTTCCCTGACCGACATAATACATGCGCTGGCTTTTGTTATAAAGAATATAAATACCTGGAAAATCAGACTGATGCTGATATCTCCGGGCCATCCTGAGCTGAAAAAATTCCTGGGGACTCATTTTGTCCGCTGCTCTGCTGAGATGAAGAATCCTTCTTCTGGCGCGCAGCGGGCGAAGGCACAGGTGCAGGAGAAGAGAGACAGCCAGAAGACAGATAATATAAAACAAGGTGGTCCGGGAAGGAGTTTCCCTGCTGTTTATCATAAGATCAATGTACTGTGACATGAAATATTCCTTTTCTTTAACTGATGATCAGCCATTAGTATATAATATCTTCCCCGTGTTTTCAAGTTTCCGACAGAAAGATTATTTACAATTTCTTTCTTGTATTCTTTTGTCTGAACAGATATAGTAGAGATATGCAAAAATAAGAAAAAACGGAGGTGCAGGGTGGAATTTTCAATTTCTGTGTGGATGGCGGAGTATCAGGAGAAGGTAGAAAAAATATTTGGAAGCCGTATCTGGTTTATTGGACTGCAGGGAAGTTATGGGCGAAATGAGGCGTCTGAACAGAGCGATATCGACGTAGTCTTAATACTGGATCAGGTTTCGGCAGAGGATCTGCATACATATGGAAAGGTTCTGGACAGCCTTCCGGCCCGAGAAAAAATCTGCGGTTTTGTTTCAGGAAAAGAGGAACTGCTGAATTGGGATCCATCGGATCTCTTCCAGTTCTGCTGTGATACCACTCCTGTCAGAGGTTCGCTGGACAAGGTGCGGGAGGGCGTTTGTTCACAGGATATCAGAAGAGCGGTACATATGGGCGTCTGCAATATCTATCATATGTGCGTCCATAATATGCTGCATGAAAAAAGCATCGATATTCTGAGAGGACTGTACAAATCAGCGGTATTTACCCTTCAGGCCATTGCGTTTCTTCAGACCGGGATCTATGCAAAACAAAAAGCGGAACTGCTGTCTGTTCTTCAGGGCAGGGATAGAGATATCCTGGAAAAAAGCATGGCGATAAAGGCAAAGGAAAGTATATCAGGAGCAGAACAGGAAGAGCTTTCCGCCGTTCTTCTGGATTGGGCGTCAAAATGGATCTGCCGGTGTGCGGCGGACAGAAAAAAGGACATATGAGGTGAGAAATCATGAAAATACCGGGAAGAGAGCCAAAGACGCCTTATCAGAAAGAATGGGAGGCTCTGCTGAAAAAAGAGAAGCGTCTGCTGGAGAAAAGAAAGCAGAAAAAGGAGACGGCTATGAACCGTCTGCTTGCGGAGAAGATTCCGGAAAAACTTCAGGGAACATTGGACGCTGCTTTTGAAAAAGCATTTCATCTCATCTTTGAAAAGGGGACGGGAGCGATAGAAAAGCTTTACCCGAAAGAGAAACTTGAAAAGGAATTTAAAGTGAATCTTTACACGGACAGTGTTTATGGCAGCCGCAAAACGCTTCATGCATTTTCCAGAAAGGCTGGCAGAACAGGTACAAGAAATCTTGCGGTTTCAGGGCTTGCCGGAGTAGGAATGGGGATATTGGGAATCGGTCTTCCGGATATCCCGCTGTTTACCGGGATGATCTTAAAATGCGTTTATGAAATTGCCTTAAATTACGGATTTAACTATACTGAGGAGAAGGAGCGGTATTTTGTGCTGCTTTTGATCGAGGGAGCAGTTTCCTATGGAGAACATCTGGAAGAAGCGGAGGACAGGATAGAGAAATTTATCCGCACCCCGGAGGTTCCGGCAGGATATGATCAGAAAGAACAGGTATCAAAAACAAGCCGCGGCCTTTCAAAAGAGCTGCTGTATATGAAATTTCTTCAGGGAATCCCTGTGGTAGGAGCGGTGGGAGGAGTCTATGACGCTATTTACATGAAGCAGATTTCATCTTATGCGGGACTGAAATATCAGAAACGGTTTCTGACAGGGTACAGAAAAATCAGATAGATTTATACTGCGGTAGCTGGTATAATTATTAGAGATCAGTTTTATGCTTTTCGGAAATGTACAGAGGAGAAACACTATGAATTTGTCAGTAATCCACCATATAGCGATCATTGTATCGGACTATGAGGTTTCAAAAGATTTTTATGTGAACAGACTTGGATTTTCCATTGTCCGTGAAAATTACCGCCCGGAGAGGGACGACTGGAAACTGGACCTCAAAGTAAATGGTACCACGGAACTGGAGATATTCGGTGTAAAGAATCCCCCTGAGCGGGTTACCAGGCCGGAGGCAGCGGGGCTTAGACATTTGGCTTTTTATACAGACAATATAGAAGAAACGGTAAAGGAATTAAAGGAAAAAGGCATTGAGACAGAACCGGTCCGGACAGATGAATTTTCAAAGAAAAGATTTACATTTTTTTCGGATCCGGACGGACTGCCTATAGAGCTGCATGAATAAAAGAACTAATAAAGGAGGACATCACAATGCATATCACATGGTTAGGACATTCTTGCTTTAAAATTGAAAAGGACGGATTTTCGGTGATCATAGATCCCTATAAGGACGGGTCTGTTCCAGGATTAAAAAATATAAGAGAGAACGCTGATCTGGTGATCTGCAGCCATGAACACGGCGACCATAACGGCAGAGAATGTGTAAAGGTTACGGAAAAACCGGATTGCCCCTTTAAGATCACCGCGCTTTCTGTTTTCCATGACGACGCCGGCGGATCCCTGAGAGGGAAGAGCAGCATTACAATACTGGAAACCGGAAGCGAAAGGATCGCTCATTTCGGGGATCTTGGCTGCGCTCTTACCGCAGAGCAGGAAAGTCTTCTGGAGAATCTTGATCTGGCTCTGATTCCTGTGGGAGGTTTTTACACTATCGACGGAAAAACAGCAGGTGAGATCGTGAAAAAGCTCCATCCCCGGAAGGTGGTTCCCATGCATTACCGTGATGTAGATAAGGGATATGGATATGCGGAGATCAGCACTGTTGACCCGTTCCTTCAGGCAGTGGGCAGCGCGGTATTTCTGGAGGCAAGCTCCATGGACACAGAAAAGGATTACAGCGCGCAGATGATCGTACTGGAGCCTGCCAATATCTGACAGAAGGACATGGGAAAAGGAGAAAAAATATATGGCACTGTACGCGCTGGGAGATCTGCATCTGAGCTTTCAGGTAAACAAGCCGATGGATGCTTTCGGAAGAGTATGGAAACGTCATGAGCGTAAGATTGAGAAATATGTGAACCAGATCGTGGAATCAGGGGATACTCTTGTGCTTACCGGAGATCACTCCTGGGGAAGAAAGCTTCCGGAATGCCGTGAGGATCTGGCTTTTATTGAGAGACTTCCCGGGCGTAAGATATTGCTTCGGGGAAATCACGATATGTTCTGGGATGCGAAAAAGACTGCCCGTCTGAATGAGGAATATGCGGGCAGACTTTTCTTTTTGCAGAACAATTTTGCAGCGTATAAGGATTACGCTCTTGTAGGCACAAAAGGATTTACCTTTGAGGGTCCTTTTTATCTGAACCGGAGAGGGGAGATCATCGGATGGTATGAGGAGAAGGAGGTTCAGGCGAAAAAACTGGTTGACAGAGAAACCGCCCGTCTCAGGGAATCCTTCCGGCAGGCGGAACAGGCAGGATACCGGAAATTTATCATGTTCCTTCATTATCCTCCTACCAATATATTGGAAAAAGAGTCTCCTTTTACCAAAATCGCCGAGGAGTACAGGGCGTCTGCAGTAGTGTATTCCCATTGCCATGGGGAGAGCCGGTTCGGCGACAGTATACGGGGAGAGTTTCATGGGATTCCCTATATGCTTGTATCTGGAGATTATCTGAATTTTCATCCCGCCCTGATCGTAGAGTAAGGGTGTAAAAAGAGAAATAAGGAGGTCCATTTTGATCCGGTTGATGCAGGAAAAAGATGTAGACATCGCTGCGGAAATATGGCTTGACACGAATATAGCAGCCCACAGTTTTATCAATTCAGCATATTGGTCAGATCATTTTGAAATGGTTAAAAAAATGCTGCCCCAGGCCGAAGTTTATGTTTATGAAGACAACAAAGAAATACGGGGCTTTATCGGCTTAAATGAGAATTACATTGAGGGACTTTTCGTCTGCCGGGAATTTCAGTCACACAGTATAGGAAAACAACTGATAGATTTTGCGAAAACAGTCAGAAGGGAACTGATTCTGCGTGTATACCGGAAAAATACCCGCGCAGTAAAATTTTATCAAAGAGAGCAATTTGAAATCATCCAGACCGGTATTGATGAGGATACCAATGAGGAAGAATATTCTATGCTGTGGAAAGATATAAAAACCGAAGTCCTGTAACCGGGGATTTAAGAGCTGCCATAAGTAAATTCTATATTATGAGCCGCTCTTTTATAGAGGAATAAACAGTAAAAATATCTGTATTTCTATTATAGCGATAAAGCTGAATTATATTGAGGAAAGAGAGGTATATAAGCTATGAAATATCTGGTGATCATTGACGTACAGAACGATTTTGTTTCCGGTTCACTGGGAACAGCGGAAGCTGTTTCTATGCTGCCGCGTCTGCTGCAGAAAGCAGAAGATTTTGAAGGCGGAATCATAATGACAAAGGATACTCATGGAGAAGATTATCTGCAGACGCAGGAGGGGAGGAACCTTCCGGTTCCACATTGCATAACCGGAACATCAGGATGGGAATTTCCGGATGAACTGGAAAAATTAAGGAAGAAAAAACAGGCGAAGGTTTATGAAAAATCCTGTTTTGGAAGTTGGGAACTGGCAGAGGATATCGGCCGGCTGTATGCGGAGGGAAGGCTGGAATCTGTAGAATTGACAGGTCTTTGCACAGATATCTGTGTGGTATCTAACGCCTTGATGATAAAAGCGGCGGCTCCGGAACTTACCGTATATGTGGATGCTTCCTGCTGCGCAGGAGTTACACCGGAAAAGCACGAGGCGGCTCTGGAAGTAATGAGAAGCTGTCAGGTGATCGTAAAGTGACAGTGTAAAAATGAGTGATTTATATGGAAAAATAATGGGGGATTTGCCGGAAAGCTCCCATTCTTTTCTTTCAGGAAAAGCAGGAAAGACAGCATTGACAAAAAGATGATTCTGGAAGAATTTCAAAACCGGCGGTACAATTTTGCGAGTACAGCGAAAAAGTTTAAACTGATTGAAGAAAATACAAAACCAATCTTTATCAGCAGAGAAAAAGAGGTGCGGGAATGGTTGCAATGGTCTCAGGTGATATAGAAGATCTTTTTGAACTGGTATCTGAAGAAGCGTACACGGAAGAAACGGGATTGAAGCTGGAGGTTGAAACAGGGATAGCGGTTTTGATGTAGAGAAGAACAGGAAATTCCGATTTTGGATAAGAGCAAAAAGAACCCCTGCTGATCGAACATAGTTACCAATATAATAATGTGTTTTGATAATAAAAGCAATGGTATATATGGGGAGGTGTTTTTAATAAGTTTGCTTGTGGGCCACAATAGTCAGGACAAGCTTTGCTTTCCACAAGCCAGAGTAGTTGACTTGGAATAAAAAGTGAAAAGAATTGTATTTCATGACTCTGTGAGGCACTGCGATACCTCAAGGACTCATGTTGGTAAGGATTATTATAGAAAATCGAAATAAGAGTAAATCTGAACATTTTAGAGCCATAACCTGTTGGCGTAGTATCTTAACGTTACTTGTTTTTGAACGGCCGGAATGATACAATAGCGGAGAAGTCAGAAAACGGCCGGCTTCTTGCCGGAAGCGGGAAAAAACGGTTATAAGAATGGAGGGTACAGAAATGAGCACAGAAAACGCAGTATTGGAAGCTATAAAAACAAGAAGGAGCATCCGGAAATATAAACCGGACATGATTCCAGGGGAAATCCTTGACAAAATCATAGAAGCGGGAACCTACGCGGCTACCGGAATGAACCGTCAGTCGCCTGTGATCATCGCAGTTACCAATAAAGAGGTGCGTGACCGCCTTTCAAAACTCAACGCGGAGATCATGGGGACGGACAGCGATCCTTTTTATGGAGCTCCAGTGGTATTGATCGTGCTGGCGGATAAAAGCTCGGCAAATTATATTTATGACGGAAGCCTGGTCATGGGAAATCTAATGCTTGCGGCACATTCTCTGGGAATCGGAAGCTGCTGGATCCATCGGGCAAAGCAGGAATTTGAGCGTCCGGAAGGAAAGGAGATCCTGAAAACACTGGGGATAGAGGGCGACTATGAAGGGATTGGGCACTGTATTCTGGGATATGCAGACGGAGAGTATCCAAAAGCGCCGGAAAGAAAAAAAGACTGGGTCTATTCTATTGACTGAAGCAGTTCTTACAAAGGAGTATTCTGAATGAAAACAGTTTCAGAAAAAATACGGGAGGACCTTCTCGAAATGCAGGATCTTCCTTTCAGAGATTTTCAGGCTAAGCTCATGCCGAATGTGGAAAAGAAGAGAGTAATCGGAGTCCGAACACCTGATATAAGAAAATATGCGGGAAAAGCGGCAAAAGATCCAGATATCGGGGATTTTCTCAACGACCTGCCTCATTATTATTTTGAAGAAAATAACGTACATGCTTTTGTGATCGAAAAGATAAAAGATTACGAGACATGTATGAAAGAAGTGGAAAACTTTCTTCCCTATATTGACAACTGGGCTACCTGCGATATGTTTTCGCCTAAAGTGTTCGGAAAACATAAAAAGGAACTTCTGGAGGCGGTCCGCCGATGGATCGCCTCAGGAAAGACCTATACGGTCCGGTATGGGATCGGTATGCTGATGCGTTTTTTTCTGGATGAGGATTTTCAGCCGGAGTATCTGGATATCGTGGCGGGAGTTCGTTCAGAAGAGTATTATGTCAATATGATGATCGCCTGGTATTTTGCTACGGCTCTGGCAAAACAGTATGAGGCTTCGGTTCCCTATCTCGAGAAACAGTATCTGGATAACTGGACCCATAACAAGGCTATCCAGAAAGCTTGCGAAAGCCGCAGGATCAATAAAGAGCAGAAAGAATATCTCCGGTCTCTGAAGGTAAAAAAGAACAGTAAGGGAGAATGAGCTGTGACAGACTTTATTAACGTGAAGGATTTTTCATCGGAAAGCCTGAGGATTTACGGAGAGTATTCAGAAGTACAGCTTCTCAGATACTTTGAGCCGGAACCGGGAATTTTTATCGCGGAAAGTCCGAAAGTGATCGAA
>DWVA01000162.1 GCA_019120475.1 Candidatus Blautia intestinipullorum
CCGTCCTCGTTTACCTTTGCCATATCATAGATGCTGACCATTACATATCCCTTGTCATACATGATCTGCGTGATCTTATTAAACTCATCTATCGTTGTCATTACCTGATTATAATCAGCTTCTTTATAATCCCCGTCAAATGCCTTGGATGTGTCCTTGATCAGGGTATGATAAAAAACATGAGTTACTTTTTCAAGAGGCCATGACTGACAGGTGGCCTTCGTTTCCTCAAAACCTTTTACCGCGTTTTGAAATTCTGTATTTTTTTCATAGCCGCTGCTGCTCTTAAGCAGCTGTATGGCGCTGTCATAATCGTACTGCGCCGCCAGAAGATTCGCCTGGTCCAGAATATCCTGCTGAGCGGAAGCGGCATCTTCTGATTTCTGTCCGGCTTCTTTTTCGCCGTCCGCTTTCGCCATAGTCTCAGTTTTATCTGAGGAGTTTATTCTGCTGCCGACAAATCCTGTGATCCCTCTTACCGCGCCTATGATCACGACCAGAGATACTGCGGCCGTAGCGCCTAAGATCATCAGTTTCCTTCGTCTCTCCTGCTTCTGTCTGCGCAGTTTTCTTTTCCTTCTCTGTTCCCGGAAATATTCATCCCGTTCTTCTTCTGTTTTATTCCTCAGCTCGTCTTCTGTGACATCGGATCTCTTCTGTCCAAATGCTCCATCTTTCCCTTTCATAGTAACTCCTTTGAATTTTATTCTGTAATCCTTAATATACCCATCCTTTTTTTCGTTATTCCGGAGATTTTCTTTCTGACGCCCCTGTTTTTCAGCCCTTTTCCTTTCTTTCAGAAAAATTTTTCTCGAATTATGTCGTTATACTATTATAACTTTTTACCTGACAAATTTCCACCATTTTTCTCAGTCTTCCAAAAATATTCTGTTTCTATTTCAATATCTTTCCGGCCGGAAACAGCCTCCAAAAAACTCCTGAAACTGTTTGCCTTTTACATCAATAAATGATAAAATAGATTTCGCACGACAAGTGTTCTCTTTCCCCTGGGGAAAGCGTCATTATTCTACATACTGAGGAGGGTATCTATGAATCCAGTTACTATCGTCCTTCTTGTCATCCTTGTCGTACTCATCGGTGCAGCAATCGGCCTTTATTTCTGGGGAAAAAAGGCTCAGAAAAAGCAAGAAGAACAGCAGGCTCAGATTGAAGCCGCAAAACAGACCGTTTCCATGTTGGTAATCGACAAAAAACGACTTCCTTTAAAAGAATCCGGACTTCCGCAGATGGTGATCGATCAGGCTCCCAAGCTTATGCGCCGGACCAAGCTTCCTATTGTAAAAGCTAAGATCGGACCAAAAATTTCTATCTTAATTGCAGATGAGAAAGTTTTTGAAGTGATTCCCGTGAAAAAAGAAGTCAAGGCTGATGTCAGCGGCCTGTATATCGTAGGAGTCCGCGGTATCCGCGGTCATCTGGAAACACCCCAGAAGAAAAAGGGATTTTTCAAACGTATTTTCAGCAAAAAGTAAAAACAAAATGGATGCCGTATCCGCTGTTCTTAAGCGGCCGGCATCCATTTTTCATATTCCGTCATATTTATATTCCTGTTTCCCGTCCTCGGGGACGGAGCCTGCTCCGCTGAAAAAAGTTACAGCACAAATCCCGGCGAATCCGCCGACTGCGCCGTAACAGACAGACAGCAGTCCGCCACATGCTCTTCATTCATATCCAGGGAATAATCCACTGTCATATTGATCCCGTCCTCTGTTTCCTCCAGTTCCATTCCCGTGGCGGCGATTCCCATTTCAAGAGTTCCATAGGGAGTGGTGTAATAAGTCATGTTTTTCTTTCCCTGTTCAAATACCATATGGACATTGACCAGTCCCTGCTTGCGGACTTCCATGCCCTTCGGCGACATTTTTATGTAATTGACCGTGGGCTTGTCTCCCTCGTCGAGAATTTCTTCGTACCGAAGATAATGGCTTCCGTTGCGGAAGTAATACTGGCCCGGAACAATGATCTCGATGGGTTCCTGGTCGTCTCCCACATTCATCATCTGGAGTCCCCGCACATGTATCAGCACGTCTTTATTCATGATTCCTCCTAATATTTCTCAATATCGATCTTTTTTGTCATTTCCACATCATAAGGCAGGATAGAATTTGCGAACGCCTTAAATTTATCCGCAAGATCGCTGACATAAAAGCGGTACGGGAATTCTTCCTGCTCCTTTCCCGTACTCAGGAGCCCCTCTTTCTCAAGCAGGGAGGCCAGCTCCAGCGCCGTTTCATACGCCGGGTTCACCAGTCTCACCCTTTCTCCCATAAAATCGCGGATGGTGGAACGTATCAGCGGATAATGCGTACATCCCAGTATCAGGGTATCCGCGTCCTTTTCCTTAAACTCCTGAAGGTATCTTGCCACTACTTCCAGCGTTATGGGATCGTGCAGCCATCCTTCCTCCACAAGGGGAACGAACAGAGGGCAGGCTTTGCCGATCACTGTGATCTCCGGATCCAGTTTCTTCAGGTATGAAGCGTGGATCCCGCTGCTGATGGTCCCCTCTGTTCCGATTACGCCTACTTTTTTATTTTTTGTCTCCTTGGCCGCCACCCTGGCTCCCGGTTCGATCACTCCCAGTATAGGAATATCAAATTCATCCCTCACTTCGTCCAGGGCAAAAGCGCTGGCCGTATTGCAGGCGATCACTATAGCCTTGACCTGCTGTTCCAGAAGGAAGTGAATGATCTGCCGGGAATACCGGATCACGTTTTCCTTTGATTTATTTCCATAGGGCACTCTGGCGGTGTCCCCGAAATACACGATTTTTTCTGAAGGCAGATTCCGCATGATCTCTCTGGCGACGGTAAGGCCGCCTACTCCGGAATCAAACACGCCTACCGGCGCATCTCTGTCTGGCTTCATATTCTGTTCTCCTTGACTTCTTGCGGCGGCGGATCCGATCAAACAGCCGCCCTGACATTGTCCTTATCATATCACCAATCCAGTACTTTCGCAAGCCAGAAGGAAATCTTCGGGCGGCTCTCCTCTGTGTCTCTCTCCTGGCTTTGCTCCCGGGATTCTTCCTTTGCCTGCGCAAAACAGAACTCCGGATATATGGCTCCCCACCATCCCTGTATTTCTGTACAGGCAGGCGGCTTTATGCTGCCGGCCATGCAGGAGACCGCCAGCAGAGACGCCAGCAGAGACGCCGCGGCCCTGTTTTTCCTGTCCCGTATCCAGATCCGCAGTTTTTCTTTTTTTATCCATCTTTTATCCCATAGTTTCATAAATTCTGTCCGCACCTCCTGTTTTCGCCGCGTTTCACCGGCGCTGTCTGAAGTATCGTCAGATTTTATGTACAATATACCTGGGCGGAAAAGATTCCTCTTTTTTCTTACAGACGCAGACCCTTGATGTCCTTGATCCTGGAAAAGATCATATTGCAGGAACATTCTACCACGCCCGGAAGCCTGTCCATCGTTTCATAGATCAGTTTTTCCATTTCCTCATTGGAAGAGGCGACCGCGTGGACATGGAGTCTGCTTTTTCCTGTAACACGGTAGATCTGTGTAACCGTATCGTTCTCTTTCAGCAGCCCGGCAACCTGCATCAGAGTATCCGGCGCCGTTTCGATCTCAAAATAGCAGGAAACCGCTCCGCTGATCTTCTGCGGATTGATGACTGTGGTATATTCCTCGATGATCCCCTTTTTTTCCAGCGCCTGTACCCGCATTTTTACGGCCACACGGGATATGCCGACCTGTTGTCCGATCTCAGAATAGGACATTCTGGCGTTCTGTATCAAAAGCCGGAGTATTTTCTGGTCTGTCTCGTCAAGCCCGTCCAAAAACATACGGCAGCCGCTCCTTTCCTCTCGCAGATTTTACTGTAGGTATTATATCGCCCTTTCTTTTTTCAAGTCAAGCATAGCATCGATGTATAAAGGGCAGCACGCTTGTACATGAACGCTGACGAAAATTTATAATTGACATCATAAAACAGTATATTTATAATTACTTACAAATGTTAAGTTAAATATTTCGTATCGAAAGCAAAGGTGAGACAAATGAACAATGATCTGACACAGGGATCTGTTATGAAAACAATGCTCCGCTTTGCGGTTCCCATGATTCTTGGAGATCTTCTGCAGCAATGCTACAATATTGCGGATACTGTGATCGTAGGGCGGTTTCTCGGGGCGGACGCTCTGGCCGCGGTAGGTTCCTCCTTTTCCCTTATGACTTTTCTTACTTCCGTCCTTCTCGGTCTGGCAATGGGAAGCGGGACTGTTTTTTCCATACGCTACGGAGAAAAAGACCGCGCCGGATTAAAGGAAGGGATCCTGGCCTCCTTTGCTCTGCTGGGCGCCGTCACTGTCCTTTTAAACATCATCGTTTTTGCGGGAACCGACTGGATCATATGGTTTCTGCGCACTCCCGGGGAGCTGACAGGATTAATGCGCGAATACCTGACTGTGATCTTTGCCGGCCTGGCAGGAATCTTTCTTTATAATTTTTTTGCCTCCCTGCTC
>DWVA01000163.1 GCA_019120475.1 Candidatus Blautia intestinipullorum
TGTGGCTATTGCCAGAGCCCTTGCCATGGAACCGGAAATGATCCTTTTCGACGAGCCTACTTCCGCGCTGGATCCCCAGATGGTAGGAGAGGTTCTTGAGGTTATGCGGGCGCTGGCGAAGGACGGTCTGACTATGATCATTGTTACCCATGAGATGGCTTTCGCCAGAGATGTGGCAAAGCATGTGATCTTTATGGGAAACGGTGTGATCGTGGAAGAAGGAACCTCCAAAGATATTTTTGAAAATCCCCAGAAGGAACTGACAAAAGAATTTTTAAGCAGGTTCCGGAATTCCTGAATAGGAGAAAATGCCGGCAACAGTCTGTAAGGAGCTTTAGGCTTTGCAGAATACAGGAAAATATAGAAGAGACAGTCTGTCAGGACAAAGAGTTCTGCAGGCTGTCTTTTTCTTTTTCCGGGAAATATTTTCTGTGGCTGAAAATCTGTTTTTCAAAATGATATTTTTGTTCTGTGAATCTTACGGTTCGTTAAAAGTGGATTAAAATTGTAAATTTGTCAGATTTTACCAGAAATAGAAAAATAATGATAATAAAATCTGGACATATTGGACAGAATCATTTATGATATAGATAGTTAATTTTTTGAATAATACAAAAATAATCTTTTATAGAAAAATATTTATTGACAAAAAAAGAAAGGGGAATAAAGTGTGGCAAAAGAAACGATGGAGGCTATCCGCCGCGCGGAAGAAAAGGCTGATGAGACAGTCCGGGAAGCCAGAAAAGAGGCGGAGCGGATCATAGAAGCCGCAAAAACAGAAGGGGACGCCCGGCGCAGAGCAGCGGAGAAATGGACTGTTGAACTGCTGGAGAAGACTAAGGGGGAAGCAGCGGACGCCGCAGAGAAAGAGGCGGCAGAAACGGCGGAAGAAAGTGTGCGTATGAAAGCAGATATCAGAGAAACAGCAGAGAAAAAAAGGGATGAGGCGGTAAAAATGGTGATCAGTGAACTGAACTGATCTGCCGGAAAAGCTCAGCAAAGAAGGTGATGATTTTATGGCAGTACTGCAGACGCAGAAAATCCATATCTGCGCCCTGAAGAAAAACCGCAAGCAGATACTGGAAGAACTGCAGAGAACAGGCAGTGTCCAGATCGAGTCCGGAGGACAGGAGGACGGAACCTTCCGCCATATGGATACGGCGTCCGCCTGCAGCGCTTTTGAAAAAAGGGCTCAGAACGCGGAAGCGGCGCTGAAGGTATTGGAAACTTACGCCCCTGAGAAGAAAAGTCCTCTTGCGCTTCTGGAAGGGAAAAAGATCATTTCCCGTGGAGAGTATGAGAACGAGGTTCTGGAACGGGAACAGGTACTGAAGGATATCAGCGGGATACTCTCCTTCCAGAAGGATATCGGAGAGGCAAAAGCCGCCAGGATCCGGGCGGAATCTGCCCTGGAAAGTCTTGCTCCGTGGATGAGCCTGGACATTCCCATGAACAGCAAGGGTACAAAAAAGACGGCTGTTTTTATCGGAAGCCTTCCGGGAAGGTGGACAGTGGAACAACTGATGCCGGCTCTGGCGGAAGCCAGACCGGATCTGGATGTCTGCAGTCTGGAGATTCTGGGAGCGGACAGGGATCAGACCTGTCTTTTCGCGGTAACGTCCAGAGACAAGGCGGATATTCTGGAAGACGCGCTGAGGGTAAACGGTTTTGTACGGCCTCCGATAAACTGCGGCACAGTTCCGGGAGAATACGCAAAGACGCTGGAACAGCAGAAGGAAGATGCTGTTCAGGCGGAGCAGGAGGCTGTGGAAAAGATTCGCTCTCTGGCTGGAAAAAGAGAAAAAATAAGGTTTGCAGCCGATTATTACCGGATGCGAACAGAAAAATACAGGGTTCTGGGAAATCTTCTGCAGTCCGGACATGTGTTTTTTATTGAAGGCTTCGTACCTGTAGACCAGGGAGAAAAAATCAGGGAAAAACTGGAAAGCAGGTATCCCTGCCAGGTGGAGCTGGAAAAAGTTCCTGAAAATGAAGAAGCTCCTGTACTTCTTAGGAATAACAGCTTCGCGGAGCCTACGGAAAGCGTGGTGGAGGCATTTGGGCTTCCGAAGAAGGGGGAGATCGATCCTACCGCGATCATGGCCTTTTTCTATTATTTTCTGTTCGGGCTGATGCTTTCCGACGCCGGGTACGGGATCCTGATGGTGATCGTGTGCGCCGTTGCCGTTAAAAAATTTCCCAATATGGACGGCGGATTAAGGAAAATGCTCCGGATGTTTTTCTACTGCGGCATCTCCACTATTTTCTGGGGCGTTATGTTCGGAGGGTATTTCGGCGACGTGATCCCGGTGGTGGCAAGCACCTTCTTCCATAAAGAGGTTGTTGTGCCGGCCTTATGGTTCGCTCCCCTGGACGATCCAATGAAGCTTCTGATGTTCAGCTTCCTGTTCGGTATCATACATCTTTTTGTGGGACTTGGGGCGAAAGGGTACATGCTTGCGAGAGATCATGACTGGATGGGCTTTTTCAGCGGCGTAGCCTGCTGGTACGCCCTTCTTATAGGGCTGATCCTTCTTTTGCTGCCAAGCGATATGTTTGCTTCCATGGCGGGAGTGACCATTGTCCTTCCTGCATGGACGGGTATGCTGGCAAAATGGATGTCCATTGTTTCCGCTGTATGCATTGTGCTTTTTTCAGAAACAGGAACAAAGAATATCGCCGCAAGGCTGGCTCTTGGAGCTTACGACCTGTACGGGGTGTCCGGCTGGCTTTCCGACGTGCTGTCCTATTCCAGGCTTCTTGCTCTGGGACTTGCCACAGGAGTTATCGGAACGGTGATCAATACAATGGGAAGTATGCTGGGAGGAAGCGTCATAGGATTTATCCTTTTCTGGGTGATCTTTGTGGTGGGACACCTTCTGAATATGGCGATCAATCTTCTGGGCGCGTACGTGCATACCAACAGACTCCAGTTCGTGGAGTTTTTCGGAAAATTTTATGAGGGCGGAGGAAGGCCTTTCCGGCCGTTTTCCGCAGCTTCAAATAAATATTTTAAATTCAAGGAGGAAGAATAGGATGGATAACGTGGGATTAATTTTGGCATTGGCAGGAGCAGTCAGCGCAGCGCTTTTTGCGGGCATCGGTTCAGCTTACGGCGTAGGTCTTGCAGGCCGTGCGGGAGCGGGAGCTATTACAGAAAACCCTGATCTTTTCAGCAAGGTGCTGATCCTTCAGCTCCTTCCCGGCACACAGGGGATCTACGGCCTTCTGGTGGCTTTTGTCACACTGAGCCAGATCGGTCTTCTGGGAGGAGGCGCTTCTGAGATCACGCCGGGACAGGGCCTGATGTATCTGCTTGCCTGCCTTCCCATCGCAGTGGTAGGTCTGATCTCCGCGATTTATCAGGGGCAGACATCTGTGGCGGCTATCGGAGTTGTGACAAAGAAACCGGATCAGTTCGGTAAAGCCATGCTGTTCCCGGCAATGGTAGAGACGTATGCGATTCTGGCTCTTCTGATTTCTATTCTGTCCGTATTTTCTTTATAAGCAGATGAAGGCCGCGCCAAAAGGCGCAGAAAGGAAGGCAGGAGGTTCAGAATGAGCGGATTGGAAAAAATAATCAGTCAGATTGAGGAAGAAGCCGGCCATTCTGCAGAAGAGATCATCCGGGAAGCCAGAGAACAGGCAGAAGCTATTCTCGGCGCAGCAGATGAGGAGTGCGAAAAAATAAAGGCACAGGCGCAGCAGAAGGCAGAGACCCGCAGGGAAGACATTCTGAGGAAAAGCCGCTCAGCCGCGGTTATGCAGCAGAAACGGGAGCTTCTTTCGGAAAAACAGAGACTGATCGGTGAAATCATAGAAGAAGCAAGAGCAAGCCTCTACGGGCTGGACGGAAAGAGCTATTTTCTTTTAATAGCCCAGATGCTTAAAAAGCATGTGCAGCCGGGAAAGGGGACGATCTGTTTTAACCGGAAGGACCTTGACAGGCTTCCGGAAGGGTTTGAAAAGACCATACAGGAAACAGCCGCGGCAAAAGGCGGAGAACTGACGGTAAGCAGGACGCCTGCCGCTATTGACGGAGGATTTATTCTGGTATACGGAGGAATAGAAGAAAACTGTTCCTTTGCCTCGGCTTTCGCTGACAGCAGAGAAAAACTCCAGGATCAGATCCATGCCCTGCTCTTTGGACCAAGGTCCCGGTAAGGAGGATTTTTATGGGGAAAGACTATACTTATGCGGTGGCCCGGATCCGGGGGAGAGAGCTGGCTCTGTTCGGAGGGCCGGTAATGGAGCAGCTCCTGGCATGCAAAACATGCGAAGAGGCGCTTCGGTTTCTGGCGGACAAAGGTTGGGGAAATCCGGACAAAGCTTTGACGGCAGAAAATCTTCTGGAAGAGGAAACAAAAAAGACCTGGGATCTGATCAGTGAAATGGTGAAGGATATGTCTGTGTTCGATGTGTTCCGCATCGCGGACGACTACCATAATCTCAAGGCGGCTTTAAAGCTTGTCTACGTCCGGTCAGGGATCAGCAGAAACCGTGTATTTGTCACAGGAGGACGGATCCCCCCGGAGATCATAGAAAAAGCCGCCCGGGAGAGAGATTTCAGCAGTCTTCCCGAGGATATGCAAAAAGCGGCGGAGGAGGCCCAGGGGATGCTTCTCCATACAGGAGACGGGCAGCTGTGCGACATCATATTGGACAGAGCGTCTCTGGAAGCTGTGTACCGGGCAGGGATGGAATCTCAGGAGGAAGTGCTGAAAAGATACGCGCAGCTCACTGTAGCCGCTGCGGACATACGGATCGCTGTACGGTGCGGCAAGGTAGGGAAATCTCTTGATTTTATCGAAAGAGCGCTGGCGCCCTGTCCTGGTCTTGATACGGAAGCTCTGGCTCACGGGGCGCTGAGCGGAACAGAAGGCGTGGCGTCCTGCCTGGAGGGAACGGAATATATACAGGCCGCGGAAGCGCTGCGAAAATCTCCGGCGGCTTTTGAGAAATGGTGCGATGATCTGATCATAGAAGAGATCAGGCCCCAGAAATATAATCCTTTTACCCTGGGACCGCTGGCCGCCTATATTCTGGCCCGCCGCAACGAGATCAAATGTGTGCGCATGATACTCACCGGCAGACAGAATGAGCTGCCGGACAATGTAATACGAGAAAGGCTGAGAGAAATGTATGTATAAGATAGCAGTGATGGGTGATTACGACAGTATTTACGGTTTTGCCGCACTGGGACTTTCTGTGTTTCCGGCCGAGGATGAAGAAAGCTGCAGAAAGACGCTGAACAGACTGGTTCAGAGCGGCTATGGGGTGATCTATATTACAGAGTCGAAAGCCGCCCTGGTGGAGGAGGAGATCAGCCGGTACCGTGAACAGAGGCTTCCGGCCATTATCCTTATTCCCGGCATTTCCGGAAATACAGGGGCCGGGATCGCCCAGGTGAAAAAATCCGTGGAGCAGGCAGTTGGCTCTGATATTATTTTTACAGAATAGAAAGACAGGTAGGTGATGGTGAAAATGAGCACAGGCATCATAAAAAAAGTAGCGGGGCCCCTGGTCATTGCGGAAGGTATGCGGGACGCCAATATGTTTGACGTGGTCCGTGTTTCAAAACAGCGTCTGATCGGCGAGATCATTGAAATGCATGGGGATCAGGCTTCCGTTCAGGTATATGAGGAGACTGCCGGCCTGGGGCCGGGAGAACCGGTGGAGTCTACAGGAGCCCCTTTAAGCGTGGAGCTGGGTCCGGGGCTTATCAAAAGTATATACGACGGGATCCAGCGGCCTCTTGACGATATCCTGAAAGTGTCGGGAGGGAATCTTCTGAAGCGCGGAGTGGAAGTCCCTGCTTTGAAAAGAGATCTGGTCTGGCATTTTGTTCCCACAGTGTCTCCCGGCGAGGAAGTGGAAGCGGGAGATGTGATCGGAACGGTACAGGAAACGCCGATCGTGGTCCACAGGATCATGGTTCCCTATGGGCTGAAGGGAAAGATAAAATCCATAAAAGAGGGAGATTTTACTGTAGAACAGACCGTAGCTGTGATCGAATGCGCGGAAGGGGAAAAAGAAATGACCCTGATGCAGAAATGGCCTGTGCGGACCGGACGTCCGTATAAAGAAAAGCTTCCCCCTGACAAGCCCCTTGTTACCGGACAGCGTGTGATCGACGCCATGTTCCCTATCGCCCGTGGAGGCGTGGCGGCGGTTCCGGGGCCTTTCGGTTCCGGAAAGACCGTGATCCAGCATCAGCTTGCGAAATGGGCGGAGGCCGATATCGTGGTCTATATCGGCTGCGGAGAACGTGGAAATGAAATGACAGACGTTCTGAACGAATTTCCGGAGCTTAAAGACCCGTCCACCGGCTATTCGCTGATGGAGAGGACGGTGCTGATCGCCAATACTTCCGATATGCCTGTGGCTGCCCGCGAAGCTTCCATATATACAGGAATCACTATTGCGGAGTATTTCCGCGACATGGGATATTCCGTGGCTTTGATGGCGGACTCTACTTCCCGGTGGGCGGAGGCTCTCCGCGAGATGTCCGGCCGTCTGCAGGAAATGCCCGGCGAGGAAGGATATCCGGCTTATCTGGGAAGCCGCCTCGCTCAGTTTTACGAGAGGGCAGGCTGTGTGATCTCTCTTGGAAAAGAGGGAAGGGAAGGCGCTCTTTCCGTTATCGGAGCAGTATCGCCTCCCGGCGGAGATATTTCCGAGCCGGTATCCCAGGCTACGCTGCGGATTGTAAAGGTATTCTGGGGACTGGACTCCAATCTGGCCTATAAACGTCATTTCCCGGCTATCAACTGGCTTACCAGCTATTCTCTATATACGGACAACCTGGAAAAATGGTTCAATGCAAATGTCCATGAAGACTGGATGGACTGCCGGAACCGGCTGATGCGGCTTCTTCAGGAGGAGGCGGAACTGCAGGAGATCGTTCAGCTTGTAGGTATGGACGCTCTTTCCGCTCCTGACAGACTGAAGCTGGAAGCGGCCCGCTCCATACGTGAAGACTTTCTTCATCAGAACTCTTTCCATGAGACAGATACTTATACGCCTCTGGAAAAGCAGTATCTGATGATGAAGCTTGTAACCGCCTACTATGATCAGTGCGCGGATGCTCTGGAAAAAGGAGTGGGGATCGAGGATCTGGTCAGCCTTGCTGTGAGAGAACAGATCGGACGTTATAAATATACAGAAACAGATAAGATCCATGAAGTTTATGAACAGATCATAAAAGAACTTGCCGCAGAGCTTGCAGGTCTGGAAGCAAAGGAGGGAAGATAAGATGTCCAGGGAATACAGAACGATCCAGGAGGTTGCCGGCCCTCTGATGCTTGTAAAAGGAGTGGAAAATGTTACCTATGACGAGCTGGGGGAAATAGAGCTTGCAAACGGAGAGACAAGACGGTGCCAGGTTCTGGAGATCAACGGCGATACCGCCATGGTACAGCTTTTCGAGAGCTCCACAGGCATTAACCTGTCAAACAGTAAGGTGCGCTTCCTGGGAAGAGGCATGGAACTGGGAGTTTCCGAGGATATGCTGGGCCGTGTATTCGACGGTCTGGGACGTCCGGTGGACGGCGGACCGGAGATTCTTCCTGACGCAAGAATGGATATCAACGGACTTCCCATGAATCCGGCCGCGAGAAATTATCCGCAGGAATTTATCCAGACAGGAATTTCAGCCATCGACGGTCTGAATACACTGGTAAGAGGACAGAAGCTTCCTATTTTTTCCGCCAGCGGACTTCCCCATGCCCAGCTTGCGGCGCAGATCGCCCGGCAGGCAAAAGTAAGGGGCACTTCAGAGCCCTTTGCGGTTGTATTCGCGGCTATGGGGATCACTTTTGAGGAATCCAATTATTTTGTGCAGAGCTTTAAGGATACGGGAGCTATCGACAGAACGGTAATGTTTGTGAACCTTGCCAATGATCCGGCGGTAGAACGTATCGCAACGCCGAGGATGGCGCTGACGGCGGCGGAGTACCTTGCCTTTGAAAAGGATATGCATGTGCTTGTCATCCTGACGGATATCACAAACTATGCGGACGCTCTCCGCGAGGTATCGGCGGCCCGCAAAGAGGTTCCGGGACGAAGAGGCTATCCTGGATATATGTATACAAACCTTGCGTCTATTTATGAAAGGGCCGGACGGCAGAAGGGAAAGAAAGGGTCTATTACCATGATCCCGATCCTTACCATGCCCGAGGATGACAAAACGCATCCGATCCCCGACCTGACAGGATATATTACAGAAGGGCAGATCATCTTAAGCCGTGATCTTTACCGGAAAGGGATCATGCCGCCTATCGATGTGCTTCCCAGTCTGTCCCGTCTTAAAGATAAGGGAATCGGAGAGGGAAAGACGAGAGCGGATCACTCCAACACGATGAACCAGCTTTTTGCCGCTTACGCAAGAGGCAAAGAGGCGAAAGAGCTGATGGTAGTTCTCGGTGAGGCGGCTTTGACGGAGATGGATAAGCTGTATGCGAAATTTGCCGACGCTTTTGAACAGGAATATGTGTCCCAGGGCTACGATACGGACCGTGATATTGAAGAGACGCTGGATATCGGCTGGAAGCTTCTTTCCATTCTGCCAAGATCAGAGCTGAAACGTATTGACAATAAATTCCTGGATCAGTACTACGGAAAATAAGGGAGGGGTGAAAGCATGGCATCGACACAGGTGAACCCTACCCGTATGGAGCTTACGCGGCAGAAAAAGAAACTGGCCACAGCTACCAGAGGACATAAGCTTCTGAAAGATAAAAGAGACGAGCTGATGCGCCAGTTCCTGGAACTGGTGAGGGAAAATAAAGCCCTCCGGGAAAAAGTGGAAAAGGGACTGGAGGCAGTGAATAAAAATTTTGTCCTGGCAAGAGCCGCTTCCTCGGACCAGGTATTGAATACAGCTCTCCTTGCTCCAAAGCAGGAAGTGTATCTGGACGCGGATACAAAGAACGTGATGAGCGTGGAGATCCCGGTGTTTACCGTCAGCACCAGAAGCGCGGACGAGGGAGATATTTACTCCTATGGCTTCGCCTTTACCTCCGGGGATCTGGACGACGCGGTAAAATCCCTTCAGGAACTTCTTCCGGATATGCTCCGTCTGGCTGAGGTGGAAAAATCCTGCCAGCTTATGGCTGCGGAGATCGAAAAGACAAGACGGCGGGTAAACGCGCTGGAGTATGTGATGATCCCGGATGCCCAGGAAAAGATCCGCTACATTACCATGAAACTGGACGAGAACGAACGCAGCACCCAGATCCGTCTGATGAAAGTAAAGGATATGATGCTGGAGGAGGCCCGTCAGGAAAGGCTGAAAGAGGACTATGGGGAAGCCTGCGGAAACTGACCGCTCCTCCCCGAACGGTTTTGAGAACAGTGAGGAAAAAAGAGATTTGGCGTTAAGTCATAGTGCCAGATCTCTTTTTTCGATCCCATGTTCTTTCAGTTGAAATTCTGAAAGAAAGGGCACTATAATAAAAGCATATAGAACAGGAAAGGGGTAAAAAATGATCGTTACAGTCACTATGAATCCGGCTATTGACAAGACCGTAGAAATAGACTCTCTGATCCAGGGAGGTCTGAACCGGATCAAAAAGGTGGAATATGATGCAGGAGGAAAGGGCATCAATGTATCCAAGACGATCCGGGAACTGGGAGGAAAAAGCATTGCCGCCGGATTTCTTGGCGGAAACAATGGGAAAACCATTGCCAGTGTACTGAAAGCGAAAGGAATCGAAAGCGATTTTGTCTGGGTGGACGGCGAGACAAGGACCAACACGAAGGTTTTTGAAGAAAGCGGTACGCTGACAGAGCTTAATGAACCGGGGCCTGTGATCACAAAATCGCAGATAGGAACCCTTGTCCGGAAACTCCTGGGATATGCAGACATTGACACCTTGTTTGTGCTTTCCGGAAGTATCCCGGCAGGAGTTCCGAAGGATACATATGCTGAAATCATCCGGGCAGTACATCAGAAAGGGTCAAAAGTACTGCTGGACGCTGACGGAGAACTGTTTCGCCAGGGAGTGGATGCGGCTCCTGACATTATCAAGCCAAACAGGGTGGAACTGGAGGAATATGCGGAAATGGACTACAGGGCTTCCGAAGAAGAACTTCTGAAGATCGCGGAAAAGCTCAGGGAAAAAGGAATCGGCTCCATTGCCGTATCCATGGGAAAAAGCGGAGCTTTATTTCTTCTGAAGGACGGTGCTGTAAAATGTCCGTCCCTGTCTGTAAAAGCACATTCCACTGTAGGAGCCGGGGACGCCATGGTAGCGGGACTGGCTTATTCCTGGGATAAGAAGCTGCCTGAAGAAGAGACGATCCGTCTATGTATGGCGGTTTCCGCAGGAGCCGTTACTACCATAGGGACGAAACCGCCGGAAAAAGCACTGGTGGAAAGCCTGAAAGAACAGGTGATCCTTGAGAGGCTGAATGAGAAGTATAACAATGTTGTTCCGATGAAAAGCCGGAAGGCGGATGAAAAAACGAAACAGAGATAAAGCCAGGTCCTGAGCCGGTCAGAGCAGGCGGAATACCTGCTCTGCAGCCGCGGCCATATTGCTCTGAGCGCTTTGGGGATCCATAGCTTCCTGAAGAGTAGCAGCGCCCCGGACAATAGGAAAGAACGCATCGATGCCCTCCTGATTGCATACGGCGGCTTCTTTGGAAACGCTTCCTGCAAAAGCAATAGTACGGACATGGTATTTCTTTGCCAGTCTGGCAACGCCAATGGGCGCTTTTCCCATGGCGGTCTGACGGTCCAGCCGTCCCTCCCCGGTAACGGCATAGTCGGCGTCTTTCAGTTCGTCCGCCAGACGGACAGTGTCAAGAACAAGCTGTACCCCGGGAACAAGTTCTCCGCCAAGGTAGCTTAAAAAGGCAAAGCCAAGACCGCCTGCGGCTCCGGTTCCGGGAACTTCAGAAAGGTCTGATCCAATGGTCCTGGCGGTAACCTTGGCGAAATTTTTCATCCCTGCGTCAATTACAGGAAGCAGATCTTCTGTGATCCCCTTCTGGGGACCGTAGACATAAGTGGCTCCCAGAGGCCCGCAGAGAGGATTGGCAACGTCGCAGGCGATTTTAAAGCTGCACTGAGAAAGCAGTTCCATTTTGTCGGAAAGGATCGCGGAAGCGATTCCGGCCAGGGCCTGAGCACCTTCTCCCGTATCCTGACCCTCTTTGCCGGGAAAACGAAAACCGAGAGACTTCAGCATTCCGATCCCGCCATCGTTGGTGGCGCTGCCTCCGATACCGATGAGAAAATGCCGGATGCCGCGGCGGAGAGCGTGACAGATCATTTCTCCAAGGCCGCGGGTTGACGCCCTTAAAGGATCGTTTCTGTGGGAAAGGGTTATGCCAGCCGCCGCTGCCGCCTCCATAATGGCTGTATTGCTTTCCTTCAGATACCCGTAATACGTTTTTACCGGGGCTCCCAGAGGACCGGTGACAGTAAGAGAGATCCGCTCTCCTCCAAGACCTTCTATTAAAGCTTCTGCAGTGCCTTCGCCGCCGTCCGCCAGCGGTCTGACCACAACGTCTGCGTCCGGACAGGCAGCCAGAATCCCTTTTCTTGCAGCCATGCCTGCTTCCATAGAACTCATGCTTCCCTTAAAAGAGTCAACTGCAACGACTACTTTCATACTGCACCTCCCTCTGAAAATTTTCCTGCGCGGCGCTTTGCCCTGCCGGACAGATCCGGCTCCGCCATATTCCGGGCGTCCGGTTATCTCGGCTCTTTTCCCTCTGCGAATATCATCATCATTTCATTAGTCAGACTGGAAGAATTTCCCTGACCTTTGATCTCGCTGCGGTGAAACCATTTTGCCATGGAAAGCTCGCTGTGATCTACAGTGAGAGTGTCGTCTCCGTCCACGTCACAGAAAAATCCGAAAAGAAGCGTGCCGCTGAAAGACCAGGGCTGGCTTTTATAGTAGCGGATATTTTTGACCTTCAGCCCTACCTCCTCCATGACTTCACGGCGGACCGTCTCTTCAATGGTTTCGCCGATTTCCGCATATCCGGCGATAAGAGCGTAATTCTTGAAACTGCGTCCCTCGTATTTTGACATAACAAGCTTATCTCCATTGGTGATCCCGATGATCACAGCGGGAGACAGAACCGGGTATTCGTAATGGCCGCAGGAAGGGCAGTACATCTGTCTTTCCGTTTTGCTGTGCTCCATAGGAGCGCCGCAGCAGCCGCAGTACCGGCGGCTTTGATACCAGCGGTAAAGCTGATATCCGGTAATTCCCGCGAAAGCAAGATATTGGGGATGCACAAGCCTGAGAGAACGGATCTCCTGAAAGGAGCAGCCGGGGAAATCATTTTCCTCTGCGCTTCCAAGCAGATAAAAACGGTCTTTATCAATGGTAAAAAGATAAACCAGTTCTCCGGCGTGTTCCTCTTTTTCTTTCAGTTCCTGGAAACGGGGAAAACTGATCTCTCCTTCCGGCTCTTTCTGCCGGAGAAGGATTTTTCCTTCCTGATAACACAGAAGATAACTGTCCTCCGCCGGCGCTGACGGATGATATTCATTATGGTAAATATGTGGTGCGATATCCTGTATCATATGTACGCCTCGTTTCCTTATATTTTTTTATTTGTACCTTAACGCTATGTTTTGGTAATCATAGCACACTGAAAAGAAAATATCCATCCGGAATATGCAGAAATTTTATCTTTTCTTATCCATGGATTTGTGATAATTTTTAATCAGGAGGAATGGCATATGGGTACAATGAACACTTATTCAG
>DWVA01000164.1 GCA_019120475.1 Candidatus Blautia intestinipullorum
TGGCACGTCATTTATCTGAACATGTAAAAGCTATCTTGGCGACGGAAGATGAGTTCCAGAAATATCTTTCTCTCCATCAAAAGAAACGGTGGAGACCTTTCGGGAAAAGGAAAGTCCACAGTCGGGAACGGCCGCTCCCGGAACACGGGAAACCGCAGGCACGGGCAGTACAGCAGGAAATGCGGAGCGATCGGGAGGAAGTACAAAAGGAAGACAGGAACAATGTCGAGGAGATGGTGGATGAGGATATTTCTGATCTTCTCGGTTTTGGATCCGAAGAACGAGTCTTTGATACCCAGGAATTTTACCCAGAAGTATTATCTGAACAAGAGAAACAGACAGATGAGACTAAACCGAAAAAACAGAGAAAAACAGGAAAACAGAGTGCTTTAATTAAGGCTGCGGCAGTATTTGGCGTAATGATCTTTCTAGCAGGAGTCATTCTGTTTGGCTTTTTCCTGATTGCAGAGTATCAGGCTTCAAGGGAGGAAACACCGCCGGTCATATCACAGAATACCGGCACAGATGAGCCTGATATATCAGACCAGATAATGGTCAGCAGATCAGATGAGAGACCAGACGAAGAACAGGATGATCCTGAGATAAAGGAGACGGAAGATGAAGATCATTTGGCAGAGGAGGAAGCCCGGGGAGATGAAGAGGAAACTCATACTGAAAATCAGGATACCCAGGTGGCTGAACCCAAGACACAGGCCCCTGTTAAGAAGGAAACACCAGAGGTAAGCCAGGAACAGGGAACAGTGCCTGCAGCACCGCAGCAAAACTCTGATTCGGTCAGTATTTCCACCAGCCAGCCGGAACCTGTACAGGAAGCACCGGAGGCGGAAGAGCAGACGTCATATGTTGGAAAGATACTAACCGGATCGGAAGTTGCGGCAGCCGCAGCAGCAGAGGAACAAAAAGGAGCCCAGTTATATCTGAAAACCCGTGAAAACGGGGAAGGATATTTCAGTGCATCGGTGATTGCCGGTATGGTTGACAGTACCTGCAGTTATCTAGTTGAGGGTTCGGACGGCGTGCACATATCTTTTATCCAACAGTAAACTAAAGACAAAGCACGAAAGGAGAATCTTATGGCAGATACACCGTCAATTGATATGATTACTGCAGATCTGGACAGACTGAGTCAGCACATAAAGGAGTTCAATACAGGAGCTTATCCGGCATTTTTATTTCAACTGCATAGTGTTTTAAAGATTCATGACATCCTCGAAATGCGGTTAAGTGATGTGTATTACTGCGATGACGGCTGTGTCAGGCTGCTCCCTGAAATTGTGTTTGAGGGGGAAAAGGTTCATCTGGATCAACAGATGCGTACGGAGCTGGCCTGGTATGCATTACAGCGTGTTGCTGTGTGCAATGCGGATGAAGAAGCATTGGAGGACTGGCTGTGTGTCAATATACATGGCAGGCAGCTGCAGCCACAGGCATATCGTAAGATGCTGGAGCGGACAAGTTTTGAACTCGGATTCCGTTCCAATTACAGCGTAGGATATCTGCATAGCCTGTATGGCTATCTGCGGATTGCTTCTGGACAGAAAACAATTGCAGAGGTGGCGCGTGAGTACGGGGTAACGCAGTATTATCTTCAGCACAGGATATTTAAGGGAACACCGATTCAATATGAAGACCATATTATCCGGCAGGTTGCAAATATAGAAGAGGATAAGGAGAAGGAATGATTTCGGCAGAGAAAATCTATGTTGAGTTATTAGAACTGTATCATAACAGCGGAAGAGAGTTTTATGTGGAAATGGCGGCTCTGCTTGGTCAGCAGACAGAGGGGATGGAGCACAGTTTCCTTACCCTTGAGGATGACCGGTGGAAAATGGTCGCTTCCACTGTAAAAAACCGCGATGAGAGGGAATTCTTAAGGAAACAGGCGGATGCAATGGAGGAAGTGAACCTCAAAGACTCTTTTTTGTTTCCTCAGCAGCGCGCAGTGGTGAGGACTCACCTTGTTATACCGCTCCGGGTACGGAATAGGTTCATATTGGCGCTCTGGATCGTGGAGTCCAGGATCAGAGAACGCATCCCGGAACGGGAAATTTTAAAAATTGCACGGCTGATCGCTCTGCTTTTTCAACTTTCCAAGACCGAACGTAACTGGTATCTTGATCCAGGTACCGGACTCCCAGGGCGGATCTATTTCAGTCAGATTCTGGCGAAACTGCTGGAGGGCGGGCACCGGATCAATGTTTGTGTTTTCCGGATTGATAGATATCGGGAAAGAGTACGTACAAATGGGTGTCTTGAAATGGAGCAGGAATACAGGGAGATGATTGGCCAGATTAAGAAGCTGCAGATGGGCAATCTTTATGCTGTTTCTGATGATACGGCGGCTGTCATATCGCTTACGGAAGAGAAGGAGGCATATGCCAGAATCGAAAGTCTTCTGGACCAATCCGGGCATGGCATTACAGCAGCCATTATCCATCCGAATAAAGATGAGGACATCTTTGCAGAGATTGAAAACCGGTTATCTGCCTGCAAAGCTGCAGAAAACCAGAAAGATCCTGAGAAAGAGACGGATGAAAATAAGAAAGAGGATAGGGAAGAGGACACATCAGAGGCCTTCTCCATGGAGGAACTGTTGAACATCATACAGGAGGAATGAGTATGTGGAGGGTATTACTTGCGGCGATTATTGCGGTACTGATCTTTATGTCCTCAGGGGAGTCAGTGCCGGTTTATGCGCAGAGCGATCCCGGCCAGGAAGAAGATATCTATGATGCACTGCAGAACAGCATCAATGAGAGCTGGGAGAACGGCTTTGAGGAGCTGGAAACAGAGGATGAGATCGAAATAGAGGGACCCATTACAGAGCGGATTATCAGGAGTATTGCCAATACTTTTTACAAGCATCTGGTAGAAATCAAGGCGTGGTCACTCATTATCGGGCTCATTTCCATGCTTTGCGGCATTTTTATTGCTGTAACGGCCAGATTGAACAAGAAGCTGCGGAGGTTTGCAGTCATTGCGCTGATTATCACCATACCTGGTCTGTTAACAGGATTTGTATTTGGAATCACAAAACTGATCAGTATATTTATTTAGAAGGAGGACTTTATGGATTTTCAGAATATAGCAGATATGTTTTTAGTCAATAAGAATAATCATCGTCCTATGGCAAAGGGTGATGCCGGCCATATGAAAAAGTACGTTTCAGCATATGAGCAGGGAACGTATCTGATGCTGGAGTTTGAAAAGGTGGACTCCGTCACTGGGGACCTTTCCCTTGTAGATGATGATATCACCGTTATCATGCCGTCCGACCAGATTACCGGGCGGCCCTACGATCTCCGGTATCGTGCTCAAAAACTGGAGGACGTATATTGTGTGAAAGTGACATCCATAGACAGTGCAAAAAAGATCGTCTATGTCAGCCATCAGGAGGCGAGGATGGAGAAGCGGCCGGAGATTGAAGCAGCCATCCAGCAGTATCTGGAGTACAATACACCGGTGATCGTGACAGGAAAGATCCTTAAGATACAGACCAGAATGGTTGACGGGGCAGCGGTAGATACCGGTGTCTGGCTTGATCTGTGCGGCGTCGGGATCCCTGCATTTGTCTATATCGGGAACTGGAAGAAGACGTATACGGAATCCCTGCGCGGGAAAGCGGCATATGGCGATATTATCGATGTCAAAGTGCTTGAACGGGTTGAGAGGAAGAACGGGATGTACTATTATTCCTGTTCCAGAAAGGAACTTGTGCAGGATCCGTGGGAGAGCCAGGAGCTGTCAGAGAAGTATCATAAAGGGGATATCGTAAAGATCCGCTGCATATCCAAAAGAGAGAACAACTGGTTCGGTGAGATCAATGGTTTGGATGATATACAGGTCTTTGTTGAGTATCCATCGGAGCGCCACCATTTTGCGATCATACCTGGCATGGAGTATATGGGCACGATCTATTACATAAATCAGGAGGAACATTCCTTGAAAGCACGCGTATTTCAGGCATTATCACTGGAGCAGCTGGAGGAAGAAAATACGAACGTGGAACAGGCAGGCTCGGATGAGGCTGATACAGACGAGCAGCCGGCATCCGAGGAAGAAACAGAAGATGCGGGTGGAGCTGCCGCGGAGGTGGAATGATGGAAGGAGCAACGGAGAACAGGGCCGCAAGGGAGATACTGGAACGGATGGGCGAAAAAGCGCTTTTCGCTTATCAGCAGGGAATGGAGATCACGGTTCCGGAATCAGATTGCCGCAGTTCACTTGACAAGATCGCATTGTACCACCGGGAGAGTCAGTTTGCCCTGTCAGACCTGTACATAGGATATGCGGTATCTTTATACAGGTACACGATTCCCAAAGTGGTTGCAGCGACAATTCAGGTTCTGGGAAATCACTGGCCCAAAAAGAACGTTCCGAAGAATATCAGCAGGGATGCCCTGCTCAACCGGATCAAGAAGATGTGTTCTATGGGGATGCTCCGGAGATTCAAGTATGACCTGAACGGGAATACGATTGTCCTTTATTCTACAACACCGGAGTTTTCAAAAGTCATTTATCAGGCCCTGAAAATGAATACAGATGCAAGGCCGGAAAAAGACATCATTCCTCCGTTAGAGATTATGGAAAAAGCCGCGGCATCTCTGGTCAGTTCCGAGATACTCAAGAGCCGGGACATGAAGAGATTTGATTTCATGCCGGATTTCCGTGATTCGGAAGGCAGGATTATGTTTAACAGCAGGATTACCTGCGAGATAGACAGGAAAATGTTCACAACGATCATAGAGCCTGTGTTCACACGGATTGATGAGAAGCGGTTTACAAAGGAAGAATGGGAACATTATCTCACGAGGAAGATTCACCGGCTGAAAGCCTACATGGACCAGATCGAAGAGAAGAAGGAGGAAAGGCCGCAGCTGGTCATCGTTTGTGAAGATATGAATGATTTCCGGAAAGTCAGTACGATTATCTGCAATCTTTTCCCGGAAAAAAAGCTTGAGCAAATCTATTATACGGCAGAGGGATCGCTGAAAAGTGCAAATTATGACATCCTGCAAAGCCTGATACGGGTAACTTCGGTTAAGCGTATATCCGGGATGAAACTGCCGGAAAGTGTATCTTCGCAATTGGCATA
>DWVA01000165.1 GCA_019120475.1 Candidatus Blautia intestinipullorum
GGTAACAAAAGACGAAACCCAGGAGAAGAATATTCTTGCTGCCGAAAATTTCGGCGGGAAAGAGCGAAGCGCTTCCAAAGACGCGTATATCTCCTACGATGAAGAAAAAAAGGAATTTACCCTGGTAAATGAAGTGCAGGGAAACCAGATCGATGAGGCGCGGCTTCTCGCCTATGTGGATCAGACGCTGGACAATGCAATCCGGCAGGAACCGCTGGGAGGACAGGTGGATATCACGATAGGAACGGAAGTATACCAGCAGCCTGTGACGGCGGAGTCCCAGGATATGCAGGCAAAGCTTACCAGTCTGAACCAGCAGCTTTCCAACTACAGAAACGCTTCGGTCACTTATACCTTCGGAGAAACTACAGAGGTTCTCGGATCAGATGTGATCAGTTCCTGGATCAAAGTAGATGGAGAAACGATCAGCATTGACCAGGCAGCGGCACAAGAGTATGTGTCGAATCTGGCAGCAGCCTATAATACAATTTATGTGCCCAGGACTTTCCATACCTCTTATGGAAATGATGTGACGGTATCCAGCAATGAATACGGATTCCAGATCGATCAGGAGACGGAGCTTGCGCAGCTCCTTAAAGACATCCAGAGCGGAAAGCCGGTTACCAGGGATCCCATCTACAGCATCAGCGGAATGAAGCGGAACGGGAAGGATGATCTGGCGGGCAGTTATATTGAAGTCAGCCTTGACAATCAGCATCTGTGGCTGTATAAGGACGGCGCGCTTATTACGGAAACAGATATCGTCAGCGGGGCTCCCACACCGGAGAGGGAGACCTACCGGGGAGCGTGGCCCATTGCCTACAAGGCGAGCCCCTTTACGCTTACCAGCGACGTTTACGGCTATAACACGAAAGTGACCTACTGGATGCCCTTTGTTTACGGCCAGGGACTTCACGACGCGTCCTGGCAGTCCGCTTTTGGAGGAAATCGGTATAAAACAGGGGCGGGAAGTCATGGATGCATCAATCTTCCAAAAGATCAGGCGGCGCTGATCTACAATACCATTGACGGGGGATATCCGATCATTATTTATTAATGGATAAATCAAAGTTCAGAGCAGGAATTTCACTGAATATAGGGAGTTTCTGCTCTGATTTTTTTGAGTATTCATCGTGAAAATGACGCTCTTTCGGTGAAACAAAGGCTGTGATGATTGAAATGACAAAAAAAGTTGTCATTTTATATTGACAAATATAGTTGTCAATGATATGATAATTATGACAAGAAAAGTTGTCAAAATAATCCGCGGAAAACATAAAAGAGAGGAGATGGTACTGTGCCTTTATTTAATCAGTTAAAAGAATATCGGACCAGACTGGGAGTCAATCAGACGGAAATGGGAAAGCTGGCAGGCGTATCCAGACAGACCATCAGCCTGATCGAGAGAGGCGACTATTCGCCATCGGTTGCATTGGCTTTAAAGCTGGCAAAGATCTGCGGCGTAAGTGTAGAAGATATTTTCAGTTATGAGGAGGATGAAGAAGATGAAAAATAAAACGAAAGCTGGCAATTCTTATCTGAGATTTGCACTGATCATATTGATCAGCGCGGCGGCAGGCGCTGTTCTGGGCTTCGGCCTTATGTATTTTCTTAAAAAAAGCGGCGGGAATATGGAGAATGTATTTCATGGGATTTACGCCGGGATCCAGGTTTACAGCCTTCCGATCTTAACTGCGGTCACTGTGCTGGCGGTGATTCTGGGAGAATTTTATCTTAACAGACTGAAAAGTATCGGCAGAAAAATCCTCCGTTCCGAGGATGAGGAATGTGACATTCTGGACTATCAGGAGGAAAAGACAGGAGCCATTGGTATGAATATCAGCATTATTGTACTGGTGTGCAGCTTTATTTTCCTTTCCTTCGGATACTCCGCAGATTATATTAAAAGCTCAGAGAGCGCCAGAACAGGTTTCCTTTATACCTGCATCGTATTTTGTATCTGCGGGATTTACGAAGGGTTCTGGCAGGTGCGGTATGTAAAGGCCATCCAGATTGCCCATCCGTATATGAAGGGAGATCCTTCTGACAAAAATTTTCAGAAAAAATGGCTGGAAAGCTGCGATGAGGCGGAACGGGAGATGATCTACCGAAGCTCCTACAAAACGTATATGAGATTAAATAAATTTATTCCGGTGCTGCTTGTAGTGACGATGATATGCCATCTCTTTTTCCAGACGGGAATCCTTGCCGTGTTTGCGGTAGCTGCCGTCTGGCTTCTGGTATCTCTTACCTACACAGGTTCCTGTGTATCTTCAAAAAAGAAAAAGACAGGAAGGAAGTAGGGGGCGGTTCCGCCCCTGTTTCCTTTGTCTGTCTTGATGCTGTATCGCATATGTGCAATGCGGATATCATGAAATCTGACTGCAGGTTTTGTCCGCAGGACTTTTCCGGGACATGGTCTTTTTTGTCAGAAGCTCATGCATTACTGTCATCAGAACAAGGATAACCAGCATATAAACCGGGAACAAAGAAACACTGACATGATTTGCGATCAGGCCGAACAGAGGCGGCATCAGGCAGGTGCCTACATAGGCGCTGGCCATCTGTATACCGATAATGGCCTGTGATCTGTCTGCTCCGAAACGGTCCGGTGTGGAATGGATGATACATGGATATATAGGGGCGCATCCAAGGCCGATGATGATCAGACCGGCGAGAGAGGCTCCGGCCCCCAGCGGAAGAAGCATGATCAGAACACCCGCTCCGATAAGTCCCTGTCCCAGACGTATCATCTGTACGTCATTCAGTTTCATTGTGATAAAGCCGCTTAAGGCCCGTCCAACAGTGATTCCGATAAAAAACATACCTGCGAATCTTGCCGCCGTCTCTGCCGGTACACCTTTATATAAGGTAAGATAGCTGCTGGCCCACAGAGTTGCTGTCTGTTCTACCGCGCAGTAACAGAAAAAGCAGACCATCACTTCTTTTGCACCTGGAATCCGCAGAATATTCCTTATAGAAAGAGCGCTGGGCTGAGCCTGGGAATTTTCCGAAGAAGAACCAGAGGAGTTTTTTCCTTTCCACAGAGGAAGGCTGACCACCAGAAGAATGGTCAGAACGATCTGAATCATAGAAATGATCCGGTAGCCTCCGTTCCAGGTCATTCCTCCTGTCAGGGCGAATCCCATGATGTAGGGGCCTATGGTGGCTCCTACGCCCCACATACAATGAAGCCAGCTCATATGACGGCTCTCATAATGGAGAGCCACATAATTATTCAGGGAAGCGTCCACACTGCCGGCGCCGAGCCCATAGGGAACAGCCCAGAGGCAGAGCATCCAGAAGGAATGGCTGACAGAAAAGCCGAATAGGGCTGCGGCCGTCATTCCCACACTGACAGCAGTTACCTTTCCGGTTCCAAGCTTCCGGGTGAGGCGGTCGCTCTGCAAACTGGACACGATTGTTCCAAGAGCGATGATCATAGAAATGATTCCGGCATAGGAGACCGGAACCTTAAGCTCAGGATATATGGAAGGCCATGCAGAGCCGAGAAGGGAGTCAGGCAGCCCCAGACTGATAAAGGAAATGTAGATAATAACTAATAATAGCTGAAACATTTGTCAGACCTCCTGTTTATGATAGTATCCGGCTTTTTCGGGGAAAACCGGATGCGTTTTTGGATTTTATAAAATAATAACGTCATAAAATCCTTAATTCAACTTATAAACAGACATATAATATAAGAAAAACGACTTGTTAAAGAAGAAACAGGGATTCTCTCAAAAGAAGATAAGAGGAAAGAAGGAAGGAATAAAGAAAACGGAGCGCAGGAAGATTTCTCCCTGTACTCCGTTTTCTGTCCATATGACGGCGAATTATGATTCTACAACCTCGAGAACTCCTGCAGGACAGGCTTTTGCGCAGATTCCGCAGGCAATACATTTGCTGCTTGTAGGGGAGGATTCTGCTTTGACCATTACGCCGAAAGGACAGGCCTCCACACATTTGCCGCAGCCGGTACATTTCTTTTTATTGATCATGTAAACGCCCTTCGCGTTCTGAGTGATCGCTTCCTCAGGACAGGCTTTTGCACATTTGCCGCACTGTACGCAGACCATAGGCTTCGGGCTTCCGTTCTTTTCAATGATCTGAATGCAGGATTTATCCGGGTCGAATTCCTTATAAAAGCTGGTGGAACATGCGATCACACACTCCAGACATGCCATACATTCCGCGCCTTTTACAACTTTAAGTTTCTTCATATTTTTTCCTCCGCATTGTTGATAATATTCGCCGTGACAAAACAGTACACAGCATAAGATAGAATGGCCGCTCATCAGAAATCGCTTCTGAAAGCCTATCTTGATTCTAACATTATCTTCCGCTTTAGACAAGAGAGAAAAAGAAGAATCCGCACCGCGCCAGGTTATTCTCCGGCGGCTTTATTAATGCAGTTTATGGCGTTTAAGCTTCGGGGGTAGCCGATATAGGGAAGACACTGGGAAACGACTTTTGTCAGGAATTCTTTGTCGTTTCCGAGATTCATATTTCCCTTGGCGTGAGCGGTAAGCTGAGGTTCGCATCCGCCCTGGGCGGACAGGAAACAGAAGGTGATCATTTCCCTTTGTTTAAGATCAAGCCCCTTCCGGGTGTAGTAGTCGCCAAAGCAGTTGGAAGCAAGCCAGCGGTTGATGTGTCCCGTTTTCCACGCTTCTTTCATGTGACTGCCGAAAATATCGGCCTGGGCCTGCGCTCCTTTTTCCAGCCGGTCTTCCATAGTGGTTGTGGCCTGTCCTTCCAGAGGAAGACTGATCCCGTGGTCTGTGAGAATGTCGTTTACCGCGTCCAGGAAGGGAAGCACACGGCCGATTCCCAGATAGTCTACTGCCTGATAGACGATTTCTTTTACCATGACAGGAGTTACGCCTGCATCCAGAGCCCTGGGAACCTCCAACCGGAAGGCGTCAACGCCCTGACAGCCCAAAAGGGCGGCGAGAACAGCCATATGGCGGGTCACCTCATCCAGGGTCTGGCCCTTTTCATGAACAACCTCCTCAAAGGCAAAATGTTCAAACCTTTCTGCAAATTCCGGATCTGTAAGATGATAGTTTTTCATAATAGCCTCCTTATGAATACTTAAAGATTTTCCGATGCCAAATCAAACGTCAGACTGTGTTTTTATGAATTGTACAGCGGAAGCCGGAAAATGTCCAATACTTCTGATTAATTATTATAGATACCTTTTAAGCATGTTTAGCAAAACCAGAAAACACAATGTAAACTTACAAATAAAATAAGGTTGACAATATGAGGAGAGCATGATATATTTTTTCTGTCAGAACCGGATTGGCGTATTTACATTTGCCGATGTTTCTGCAAAATGCAAAAATATGGGACAGGAGAGAAAGAAGATGCCGGAGCCTAAGAGGTTAGAATTCAGAAAAACAAAAGATATTACATACATAGCGGTTTTTGCGGTTATGATCGCCATATGCTCATGGATTTCCATTCCTGCGGCAGTACCCTTTACTCTTCAGACTTTCGCAGTATTTTTTGCCGTGGGAGTGCTGGGAGGAAAAAGAGGAACGCTTGCGGTTCTGGTCTATATTCTGCTGGGCGCGGCGGGAATTCCGGTATTTGCGGGATTTTCCGGAGGAATCGGCGTATTAGCCGGACAGACTGGAGGATACATTGCGGGATTTCTTTTTTCTGCTTTTGTTATGTGGGGAATAGAAAAAATCATGGGAAGAAAACTGCCGGTCCAGATCCTTTCCATGACGCTTGGGCTTTTGGCCTGCTATGCAGTGGGGACAGCCTGGTTTATGCTTGTATACGCAAGAACTGCCGGTACAGTTGGCGTCGGCGCGGTTCTTGGCTGGTGCGTGATTCCGTTTATTCTTCCCGACGCGGCGAAGATCGTTCTTGCCTGCGTTTTGTCCAGGAAGCTTGCGCCTGTGCTGAAAAATATGGAGGGATAGCAGATGGGTATCGAGGATCAAAAGGAAAAAACAATCTGCATCCGGCCTCATCACGGGCTGTGTCTGCAGTTTTTTGAAGGGAAAGGTTACAGCGAAGATTTTGCCGTTCATATGGGACATATTAAGGATGCTCTGGAAAAAGGCAAAAAGATCCGGATCACGGCGGGCGCGGACGATATCTGTGCCAAATGCCCCAACCGCAGAGGGAACGGCTGTGTTTCGGACGAAAAGGTAGAAGAATACGACAGCAGGGTTTTGAAAGCCTGCGGGCTGAAATACGGGGAGACTCTGTCCTGGGAAGAACTTGCCCGGAGAGTGGGAAAGAAAATTATTTCCGGCGTCGGGAGAGAAAAAATATGTCCTGACTGCCAGTGGAGCAGTATTTGTAAAAAGAAAGAGTAAGCCGCAAAAGGCGGAGAAGAGAAAAGACAGGAGCAGTCAGCCTGTCTTTTCTTGCGTATCCGGGTATCACATGCTAGAATAAAAAGTGCGAAAATTCAGATGTATTTTTGGGAAAGGAGGTTCTCCATGGAACATAAAACAGGCCTGGAGGATTATTACATTATAAAAAACAACAAAAAACTCCGTTTTGGATATACTACCGGAACCTGCGCGGCAGCAGCGGCAAAGGGAGCGGCGGAAATGCTCCTGGGCGGCAGTGAGATCAGGGAGATTCCGATTATGACGCCAAAGGGAATCCTTCTGAATCTGGAGCTTCTGGATATTCAGAGAGAAGACAATGCGGTATCCTGCGCGGTACGAAAGGACGCGGGTGACGACCCGGATACTACGGACGGACTTCTGATCTATGCGAGAGCAGAGAAGACAGATGCCGGTGAATGGAAAAAACAGAGAGAGCCTGTCACTGAAGAGAAGAAAGAAGAGGAAAAAAGAAGCTCATGCTTAAACGAAGATATGGAATTTTCGAAGATTGTTCCGCAGATCGACCTTGAAGGCGGCGTAGGCGTAGGCAGAGTGACGAAGCCGGGGCTTTCCCAGAAAATCGGCGAGGCGGCGATCAATCCTGTTCCGAAGGCCATGATTTTGAAAGCGGTAGAGGAGACGGCGGATAAATACCACTATGAAGGCAGGATGAAAATTACGGTCTTCGTTCCTGAAGGAGAAAAAATCGCGCAGAAAACATTCAATCCAAGACTTGGCATTCAGGGAGGGATTTCCATCCTTGGAACATCCGGGATCGTAGAACCTATGAGCGAGACGGCTCTTATTGAGAGTATCCGCGTGGAAATGTCCCAGAAGAGAGCGGAAGGGATGGAATACCTTCTTGTAACGCCGGGAAATTACGGGGCAGACTACCTCAGGGAACATATGGATCTGCCTTTTGAAAAAAATATCAAATGCAGCAATTATGTAGGCGAAACCATTGATATGGCGGTGAATATGGGGGTAAAAGGAATCCTTTTTGTGGCCCATATCGGAAAGTTTGTCAAGGTGGCATCAGGAATCATGAATACTCATTCCCACAGCGCGGACGCCAGAATGGAAACTTTATGTGCCAATGCTGTCCGCGCCGGCGGAAGTCTTACATGCGCAAAAGAAATCCTGGACTGCAATACTACAGACGAAGCTCTGGCAGTACTGAAAAAACATGGGATCCTGGAAGAAACTATGAAACATTTAATGGAACGTATCCAGTTTTATCTGGACCACCGTTCCTATCAGCAGATTCTTCTGGGCGCGGTGGTGTTTTCCAATGAGTTCGGGTATCTGGGCCAGACGGAAAGCGCGGCGGAACTGATTGAGAAACTTCATAGGATTTAGAACAGAAATAATATAGCGTCAGTGCGCTGACGCTGAAAACGGCTTTGGAAACCGTCCTCCTCATATGCGGGAAGGACGGGCCAAGGCCGTTTTTTTCGTGAATTAATATGATAAGCGATATTTATTATTAACAATCGTTATTCTAGCACATAAATTTTTTTATGTAAAGGCATATATCTGACGTAAATTATACAATTTTGATCATTTATGCAGTTTCCGGTAGTATTAAATAGATGAAAAAATAAATTTTGCCTGTGCAGCTTCTTTTTATATAGAAA
>DWVA01000166.1 GCA_019120475.1 Candidatus Blautia intestinipullorum
GGGATGCACCTTTGGGTGGATGATGACACTGCGGAATCCTTCCGGTAATCAGAAAGAGGATGGCAGCGGCAAGGGGCTGGGGCGACCGGCCTTTTGCCTCTGCCTGGCTCATCCGTCCCATAATGTACACCAAAACCGGCGCTTATCTTTGTGTACATTATGATGCCACATGGCCTTGCTATATCCGGCAGGTGACGGTAAGATACACACAACAAAAGCAAAGGAGCGAAAGCAGATGAAAACACAGGAAAAGAGATTCGGATACGGCAGGGTGAAATACCATAAGGAGAGCGATTTTCCCTGCGAGATCGATTACAACGGCTGCCACTGGCACCGGACGCCCTACGGATATACATTCCGGGAGACCGGGATGGAGAATTATCTCTACGAAACCTACGACAGGGAGGAAGACCTGAGGCTCTACGTAGACGCAGCCGGCAACATCTGGGACGAGAAAGAACACGGGATTTTATAACGGGCGGCGGGTGTGGCAAAACGCCATGCCCGTTTTCTCTTGCCCGCAGCGGATAAAAGGCGGGGGTATACTCACCAATTTCCATTGCAGATGATTGTGTACTTTAGCCGCTTGCTATCTCTCCCACCTGACGGTAATATGCACATACCGAAAGGGAAAACAACAGAAACGGAGGAATGCAGGATGTGGCATGAAGGCAGCATTAAAATTGGAAAGGACATCTTCCACTATTGGGTGAAGGTGGCCGGGGAGGCAAGTGAGATCTTTGGACTGAACGGCGGGCGGATCATCAAGCTGTCGCTGAAGCGGGACGGCAAGTGGGTCAGCAATTATGACAGGGGCTGGGACATCCGCCCCGCGGACCAAAACACGGAGATGGCGCTGGCAATTTTGATGAAGGATTACAATTAAGGAAGGGGGCGGAAACATGACGGAACTGGAGATGGCCGTATATGAGAAGGCAGACGATGTACAGTACATGATGGCGGAGCTGGAGCGCCATCTGCACGGGATCCGCTATGATCCTGGCGGGGCATCGGCTGCGGATGTGAGGGACCTTACAGAAATCCAGGAGTGCGTCGGGAAAGCGGTATGCTTGGCAAAACAGGTGTCCGACCGGATGCAAGGCTAATGAAAAACACAGAGATACACAGAAATCAGGGCTTCCTTGCGAGGCCCTTTTTTGATGCTTATTTTTACAAGGAAGGAGGGATGCCGTATGGCGACCAGGGGACGGAAACCAACGCCTACAGCCATCAAGATGCTGGAGGGGAATCCGGGCAAACGCCCGCTGAATACAAAAGAGCCAAAGCCTGCGAAGAAAGCGCCGAGCTGTCCGAAGTGGCTGGAGCCGGAAGCAAAGAAGGAATGGCGGCGGCTTGCAAAGCAGATGGAACAGATCGGCATCCTGACAGAGGTGGATATGGCGGCGTTTGCCGGATACTGCCAGGCTTATGCCCGGTGGAAAGAGGCGGAGGAATTCATTACCCAGCACGGCTCCATTGTAAAGACACCGTCCGGTTACTGGCAGCAGGTGCCGCAGGTTTCCATTGCGCAGACTTACTTGAAGATCATGAACCGGTTTGCCGAGCAGTTCGGCCTGACACCCTCTTCCCGGAGCCGGATCATTGCCGAAGATAACAGCGGCGGGACTATCGATGAGATGGAGGCGCTTTTGGGAGGTTGCAGCTGATGACGGAGACAAGGCCGAAGGATTATCCGAGATTGAAAGATTACAAACCCTCCCGGTTCATGCTGCCTACCTCACACTATGATAAGGCAAAGGCAGAACGGGCGGTGACATTTATTGAGAACCTCCGCCACACCAAGGGAAAATGGGCGGGGAAGCGTTTCTGGCTGCTTCCCTGGCAGGAACAGATTGTGCGGGATGTGTTTGGCATCGTGGATGGGCAGGGAAAACGGCAGTTCCGAACTGTGTTTGTCGAAATAGGGAAGAAAAATGGAAAGAGTGAGCTTGCCGCTGCGGTGGCGCTTTACCTTCTGTATGCGGACGGAGAGCCGTCTGCGGAGGTTTACGGTGCTGCCGCCGACCGCCAGCAGGCATCCATCGTTTTCGATGTAGCCAACCAGATGGTGCAGATGACCCCGGCCCTGCTGAAGCGAAGTAAGATCATGGGCGCTACCAAGCGGATTGTGAATTACGCAAACGCAGGTTTCTACCAGGTGCTGTCGGCGGAGGTAGGGACGAAACATGGCCTGAACGTCTCCGGTCTTGTGCTGGACGAGGTTCATGCGCAGCCAAACCGGAAGCTCTATGATGTCCTTACCAAAGGATCCGGCGATGCCCGTGAGCAGCCGCTGTATTTCCTGATTACCACAGCGGGGACGGACCGGGAAAGTATCTGCTATGAGCTCCATATGAAAGCATTGGATATCCTGGAGGGACGGAAGATTGACCACACCTTCTATCCTGTCATCTACGGTCTGAAGGACGATGATGACTGGCATGATGAAAAGAACTGGTATAAAGCAAACCCTTCTCTCGGTCAGACCATCCAGATTGAGCGTGTCCGGGATATGTACCGGGATGCTTTGGATAACCCGGCAGAAGAAAATGTGTTTAAGCAGCTCCGCCTTAATATGTGGGTATCGAGCCTGACCCGATTTATCCCGGAGCACATCTATGATCTTGGGAATACTCCCATTTACCTGGAGGCGCTCAAAGGCCGGGAGTGCTACGGAGGGCTGGATCTTTCCAGCACCGGTGACATTACTGCCTTTGTGCTGATGTTTCCTCCAAGGACGGAGGATGAGAAGTATATCCTTCTCCCCTATTTCTGGATCCCGGAGGAAACCATTCCCCTTCGTGTGCGCCGGGCATCCGTCCCCTATGACGTCTGGTACCAGCAGGGCTATCTGATGGCGACAGAGGGAAATGTGGTCCATTACGGATTCATTGAGAAATATATTGAAGATCTGGGTAAGAGGTATCATATCCTGGAAATCGCCTTTGACCGCTGGGGCGCGGTGCAGATGACGCAGAACCTGGAAGGGATGGGATTTACCGTTGTTCCGTTTGGTCAGGGATTTAAGGATATGTCTCCGCCGACGAAGGAGTTTTATAAACTCCTGATGGAGGGCCGCATTATCCACGGCGGCCACCCGGTCATGCGCTGGATGGCGGGAAATGTGGTAGTAGATACCGATCCGGCAGGGAATATCAAGCCGACAAAGGCGAAAAGCCCGGAAAAGATCGATGGTGTTGTGGCTGCGATCATGGCACTTGACCGTTGTATCCGGAATGAAGGAATCCAGCAGGGAAGCATTTATGATGAGCCAGGGCGCGGGCTGTTGGTTTTTTGAAAAATTAGACAAAAGAAAAGAGCCCGACGCATCAGGCTCTTCTCAGGTGTTGTCCGAAGACGTCCACCGCAATTCATAGCTATACTATACCATAGTGAATCAAAAATCAAGCCGACAAAGATGAAAAACTCGGAAATGTTCATTCGGCGTTCTCCTCACGGCGGGTATTCGTAATCCAGTCGGCGATATCTTCTTCCGATGTGAATCCGGCTTTTTCCGCTTCGCCTTTCATCTGCTTCTGAAATTTTTTCATGGCGTAGATGGCGGAATTCATGACTTTGACAGTACCGTTTTCAACAATAAAAGTAACACGGTCTCCGGTAGTGACACCAAGAGCTTCCCGGATGTTTTTTGGAATGGTGACCTGTCCTTTGGACATCACCCTTGCATCATTCACTAAAATATTGGATTCAGACATATTTTACACCTCCATATGATTAAAAGTAGGGAAGTAGGGATTTCCTACTTTTATTATATGCAGAAGGAACGAAATTATCAAGTAAACTTATTATGAATTATCAAGGAGGATTAATAACGATGGGATTTTTCAGTTGGCTGGGTTTTGGAAGGCCCAGGGATGCGCCGGAAGACACAAAATCAGAAAGAACTGGTCTGCCAGAGATCACAGATAACGTTCGTGACTCTGGGCAGACCTTTTTCTTTGGCACGGCAAGCTCCGGGGAGCGGGTGGATGAGAAGTCTGCCATGCAGATCTCCACGGTGTATGCCTGTGTCCGGCTCCTGGCGGAAACGGTGGCGGGACTTCCGCTTCACCTATACCGCTACACAGACAGCGGAGAGGGGAAAGAGAAAGCCATAGACCATCCGCTGTATAAGATCCTTTACCGGCAGCCGAATCCGGAGATGACCAGTTTCACGTTCCGGGAGACGATGATGACCCACCTGCTTTTATGGGGCAACGCTTATGCGCAGATCATCCGGGATGGGAAGAACACGGTATTGGGAATGTATCCTCTGCTCCCGGAAAATGTGGAGGTAGACCGGGATGAGGCGGGAAACCTTTACTATATCTACCACGCCTACACCGATGAGGTTCCGGGAGAGCAGAACCAGGATATCTATTTCCGCTCCGATGAGATTTTCCATATCCCTGGCCTGGGCTTTAACGGGCTGGTCGGCTTCTCACCTATCGCCATGATGAAGAACAGCCTGGGCACAACGCTGGCGGTAGAGAAATACGGCGCCTCTTTCTTTAAGAATGGGGCGCAGCCCAGCGGCGTGCTGGAGCATCCGGGGGTGTTAAAGGATCCCGGCAAGATCCGGGAGAACTGGTCTGCGGTCTATGGCGGGGCGAACAACGCCCACAAGGTAGCCGTTCTGGAGGAAGGGATGGCCTACAAGCCCATCTCCCTGCCGCCGGAGGACAGCCAGTTTTTATCCACCCGCCAGTTTGGAGTG
>DWVA01000167.1 GCA_019120475.1 Candidatus Blautia intestinipullorum
GAATGATAAACTATCCATAACGATTTCATTTATTTATTTTATATGCCATACGGCATTATAAGTAATTAATTCCTGGAAACAGGTTAGGATAGGCACCTTGGCTTTCAAGGTGTTTTTTTTATGCTGAAATGGGATCGATATATAATAAAAGGAGGATATAGAATGAATCAACTGAGAAAACAAAGTACATTTTATCAAAAAATGGCAGCCCAAGCTAAACTTAGCGCGTATTATACAGATCAGGAACATTGCCAAAGCATTGCTGAGCTTTTAGAGTTTCCTGAGGAGGCAGAGGTATGTGTTTTGGAACCAGCAATCGGTGATGCAGAGGCTGTGCGTACAGTAACAGGACGTGAAAAAAATAAGAATATCCATATTTTTGGAGTAGAATTGAATTCGGAAACCGCTGAGGCGGTGCTTAGCGCTGATGGAGTGGAAGAGTGCATATGGGGAGATTTCCTGACAGATGTTCTCATCGGACAGGGGGATTTCTCATTTTGTTTTAGTAATCCGCCATATGGCGAGATTGACGGATGCCGTCTTGAAGTGAGATTCATTAAGAAGATTATTCCATGTCTTGCTGACGGGGCGGTAATGGTATATGTTATACCGGATTATGTTGCGAAGGAAGAACGGTTTCTGGAAGAGTGGTGCGAAGCTTTTCACACAGAGAAGATGTTCCGTTTCAGGGATAAAGAGTATAAGAAATGGAAACAGGTGGTAATTATCGGGCGCAGGACAAAGGAATCTTGTACTTCTGAAAAAAATCTGTTGAAAGGGCAGTTTTCAACGTCTGGAATATTGCAGGAGCTTCCGATGCATTTCTCAGGGAAAAAAGTACCGGTTTATCCCTCAAACAGAAAAGATATAACAGAGTTCACAGCAAAACATTTTAATGAGGAGAGAATCCGGAAAGGTCTGGCCGGTAGCCCGTTGGAAAAAATGGTACTGGAAAGGATTATTCCGAAACCGTTTATATCTGACCAGCTTAACAGACCGCCAATTATGCCTAACCAGGGCCAGCTGTATCTGATGGCAGTTGCTGGTGCAGGTCAGGGCATGGTTGGATCTTCAGCAAATAGAGATCTTCACCTGCAGCGGGGAATCGTAAAAAAAGCAGAAGATAACAACGTTTATGAAGAAAACGGCCAGATGTATCTTTCGGTACAGCATTATACCAAGATTATTTTTAACATTCTGGAAAACGATGGGACGCGCCATCAGTTATGAGAAAGCAGGCAAAAACCTGTTTTTTTTATTGCTTAAAAGGAGGAAGCAAATATGTTGCAAATTGCTGCAGGAAATATAATTGCTTATTTAAGTTACTGTATTGCAATAAATAACGAGCTGATTATACTTTCCGATTTTCATAAGAGTTCTCTGGCTATAAACGGAATATCTGCATGTCTATCTTTAGGAAATGAGCCTGTCAGAATTCTGGAAGACGGGAGAGTAGATGCATCATTTAATATGAGTAAAGCTGGTATGGAAAGCTATAGTTTTAGGACTCGAATTGGATGGGAGACGATTTATCAGGGCGCCTCTATTTCTAATAAAATTGGGAGAGACTATATTTTTGTGCGAAAAGAGCGCGCGAAAGAGGATCTATACGCATTTTTGATGAACAATTTTGAGTATCCGCTGCTACGAGAGTGGTGTGGATATTTGCTGGCCAGATCAATTGAGCTTGGCTATATGGAAAGAGTTGAGGCAGATGTTTACGGCAATACGGATTTAATAGAAGCGTATGACATTTATATCTGCCGGATGGGGGATGAAGATTTTGCAGCTCTGATCAGTGAAGGTCTAGCTAGAAGAAATATATGCATTGCTGAAGACAAGCAGGAACCGCTGATCTTTCATGATATGGACGAGTATTTCGGAAAGTACGGACATACACTTGTTGATAATCTGGAGAAGATCATTCAGCCGCTGTGCCCGTTAAAAGATAAGGTAGAAGAAGCAGTTTTTATGAATAAAAGGCTGTTTCCGCAGCAGTCTGCGATTGTAAATGGGGCTGTTGAAGCATTGCGTCATAAGAAATACGTGTTTCTTATACAGGGAATGGGGTGCGGAAAAACGCTCCAATCTCTGGGAGTAGCGGAGGCCTTTTTCCAGCGCTATTATCTTGAGAAACATCCGGAATATACGGTAAAAGATCTGTATATGAACAGCAGCTTGATAAACTACAGAGTAATTCTGATGTGCCCGTCTCATCTTGTAGATAAATGGGCAAGAACAATCAAGGAAGAAGTCCCTTATGCAAAAGTGGAAATTCTTACTGAACTGAAACAGCTCGTGAAGCTGAAAAAGAAAGGAAGAAAAGCAAAAGGGAAAGAGTATTATGTACTGAGCAAAGATACCGGAAAGCTGGCCTATGCTTATAGGCCTGTACCGGATCATATGGCAAAGAAGCGCATTGCCATACCAGTTTGCAAAAAGTGCGGGGAAGAAGCGCCTGCCGATCTGAAAGATAAATGTTCCTGCGGGTGCGCAAATTGGGAAGTGAAGTATTCGGAAGAGTGGGCTTATGGGCTTGTATGTCCGGAGTGTGGTGAACTGCTTCTCCCAGCAGGGAGAAGACTGCCGGACGAGGGTGAAGTACGGGTTTTGCTTCCAGAGGATTTTGCTGTACGAAACACTCACAATAATACATGCCGTTGCTGCGGGACCTCTTTGTGGGCTCCGTCATGCAAACCGAGAGACGACAGGATCCTGTTTTATGATACAGGGAAGAAAAAGGGCAAGTGGAAGAAAATATCACATTTTTCCAACCGCGCACAAAAGGGAAGAAAAACTGTGTGGGTAATGAGAAACCGTGAAAGGCTGTATTTAAAACAGAATAAGATCACGGAAGAAGAAGTGGAAGAGATGGATGAGTATGGTCCGCGGCGTTACAGCCTGACACGTTTCATAAAAAAGCAGATGAAAGGTTATTTTGATCTTGCCATTTTTGATGAAGTACAGGAATACAAAGCCGGTGGAAGTGCCCAAGGATATTCTATGGCTGACCTTATCTGTGCAAGCAGATGGCAGCTTGCGCTTACCGGAACGATTGCCGGCGGTTATGCTTCAGATTTATTCTATACACTTTATCGTCTGGATCCGAAACGGATGAAGAGTAAGGGGTATCTGTATGGATCAAAAGGCGAGCGGCGGTTTATAGAGAAATATGGGACGGTTGAGACCGTATATGAATTGGACGAGGATATTCAATTTCATTCAATGAGCCGTGGAAAGGCTGTGGTACCATTCAGGTGCCTTCCTGGTATATCCGTTATGATTTTCATAGATTTTCTAATGGATACTGCGTTATTCCTTGATCTTTCTGATCTTAGCCGATACTTGCCACATCTATATGAATATGTCCGTTTCGTGCCTCTTGAGCCGGAAATCAGATGTGAGTACGTGCGGATACGACATGAATTAAAAGATACCATGAAGGAGGATAAAAAGGAAAAAGTATTGATGGGAAGTTACCTGCAGTTTTCATTGTCGTATACAGATATGCCTTATAAACGTGGATCGATCCTGTCCCCTGTCACTGGTGATATTGTAGCTGAACCCGCTGATTTCTCAGAACTTATAGCGGAAGGGAAGCTTCTAAATAAGGAAAGAGAGCTTGTAGAAATTATCTGCAAAGAGCAGGAGGAAGGCCGGAATTGCTTTATTTACTGTGAATATACAGGAGGTGACGATGCGGTTACATACCGTCTAAAGGAGGTAGTAGAGAAAAACTGTAATCTTGCATATAACGAAGTGACTGTTATGGAAAGTTCAAATCCCCCGGCTGTTGAAAGGGAAGAGTGGATGCATCAGAAAGCTATGGAAGGTACCCGTGTTTTCATAAGTAACGCGAAGTGTGTGGCTACTGGGCTTGACTTTGCATTTCACTACCTTGGCAAGGATTATAATTATCCGACAATTATTTTTTTCCAAACGGGATATGACATGATAAAGATATGGCAGGCAAGCCGCAGACACTACCGTTTAAACCAGACAATGGAATGCAGGACGTATTATATCGTATCTGAAAACACGCTTCAGCCGGATGTTGTGGAAATGATCGCTAATAAAGAAGCGGCGACAAGTGCGATTCAGGGACAGTTTTCGTCTGAAGGTTTGACGGCTATGGCCAGAGGCTTAGATCCCCGAGTAGCCCTTGCTCAGTCTGTCGCGGAACAGAGCGAAGCAAAGAAGAGGGGATTGCAACAAATGATGGATGTAATTAATATCCGAAACAATCAGGGAAAGGAGGCGGAAGAGTATCGGGAGGCTCCGATTTTCTCCGAGCTGACCGGTATGCAGAAAGCGGTCCGGGCAGACGATCTAACTGCAAACTTAGAATCCATGGATGGAGTGAGCTTTCTGGAATTTCTTGGGTTTGCAGAAAATACCGGTGATGAGACAGAAGTGGAAGAAAAAATAGTAGAGTTGCCGCAAGAACATATTAACTATGAGCAGGAAGGATACACTAAGAAATCAGAGACTGATCTATTGAGCCTGCTTGGAATAATATAAAAATCAGGAGGATAAGAAATGTTCAAATTTAATGTAGAAAGTAGTGTTTTTGAAGATGCAGTGAGGAAAATCATGATAGCGATTCCGGCTTCAAATAAGCAGGGAACAGGGGATTGCATCCAGATGACCCTGTATAAAAATGTCGGGGAAAGCGGCAGAAGCGTAGGGATTTTTCTTGCGTTTAATGCGAAAATCGAAGCGATTAGTACTATGGAAATCAGAGATGTTGCTTCTGAGGAAAAGGAAATGAAAGTATTTGTAAGTGGAAGCAAACTGGCTGCCGCCGCATCAGCATTCGGTGCGTTGGATACCGTTTTGGAGATTACGGTAAATAAGGAAATGAGCATTTCCGGAGCGGGCAGCAAGGTGTCTTTGCCCCTAGGAGAAGACATCGCTAAGATCAATCCAAATGAGGCGATGCAGATTACTGCAGAGATGGAGACGGAAGCATTTGTTAAATTTATCGAGTTCTCTTCCAGCTGCTATCAGGACACCAAGGGAGTCCACGGAATGAACTGTGTCGGGCTTCGATTTGATCTGCAGCAGAATGTCCTGTCTGCCACAAGCAGCAATGGCAGTAGGGCAGTGTATGCAGAAATACCCGATATTACTATCAGAAGAGTTGAGAAAAAATCGGATCAGGCTGCTCCGGATGAGAGCGGGGTGGAGGACACAAAGATAACAATCACTGTGG
>DWVA01000168.1 GCA_019120475.1 Candidatus Blautia intestinipullorum
GAATTACAGAAACAAGTCCGAATCTGTGAAGATTCGCCATAGATTCTCCAAAGCTTCCCACTCCCGGAAGGATCACTTTGTCCGCTTTTTTCAATATCTCCGGATCCCGGGAGACCACTGGCTCCTCTCCCAGATAGATCAGAGCTTTTTCTACGCTTTTGATATTTCCTGCATCGTAATCAATAATTCCAATCATCATTACACATCCTGTCTTTTTTCATGTAAACAAGTATACCCCAAAAAATGACAGATGCAAAGCAATTTCTTTACATCTGTCGTTTTTTCTCTGAAACTCCCTAATTCTCGTTTCCGGTATCCAGAGTAAACCAGAATTCTACTCCGTTGTCATAATTCTGCACACCGTATTCCTGATGAAGACTTTCCATGATCGCTTTTACAATAGAAAGTCCGATGCCGCTGCCGCCGTATTCCCGGGTTCTTGCCTTATCCACTTTATAAAATTTGTTCCACAGATTCGGCAGATCGGCTTCCGGAATCGGCGTTCCTGTATTGAAAACAGAAATCCTCACTCTGTTTTCTCCCGCCGGCCGGATGCAGATCTCGATTTCCTTCTCTCCTTCCAGATGATTCAACGCGTTGCTGACGTAATTCGTCACGACTTCCTCGATCTTGAACTCGTCCGCCCACACAGCCACAGGCTGGTCCGCCGCAAAACTTACCTTCGCTTCCTTCTGCTGGATCATAATATCCATGGACTGAAGCACTCCCGCGATCAGGCTGACGATATCAAACCGTTCCATGGCCACTTCATCCCGTCCTTCCTCCAACTGGTTCAATGTCAGGAGATTTTTTACCAGTTTATTCATTTTTGCCGCCTCGTCCATAATAACGTCGCAGTAAAATTCCCGGCTTTCCGGATCGTCTGAAATATTCTCCTTCAGTCCTTCCGCATAACCCTGTACAAGAGCGATAGGCGTTTTCAGCTCATGGGAAACGTTGTTCAGAAACTCTCTCCGCATCTGGTCGATTTTAATCTTGCTTTCAATATCTTTCTGCAGCTCGTTGTTGGCGGATTTCAGTTCAGAAATCGTCTTCTCCAGCTGCGCGGACATTCTGTTGAAGTTTTCACCCAGTTCATCGATCTCGTTTCCCGCGCGGCTTTCATATTTAGCGTCAAAATCAAGGTCGCTCATTTTTCTGGAAAGAACTGTCAGTTCGCTGATGGGTTTTGTGATTCGTTTTGTGATCACCCAGATAGCCAGTCCGCTGATCAGGAGAATCGCCGCGCCCACATATAAATAGAAGCTGTTGGAGATTGAAACACTTTCGCGGATACTTTCCAGCGGGGAGCGGATCAGAAAATAAAACCGGCCGTCTATATTTCCCCAGCTTTCCACGTAATCCATTTCCGCAAAACGGTCGCTGACCTGCTGGATCACATAGGTGTCTGTTTTTTCCAAGATTTTCTGTCTTCCTTTATTCTGATCCAGATCATATGCATAGCCGATCAGACGGTTTTCCAGCATATCGTCGTTGCTGCCGAAAGAGGCCACCTCCTGTCCGTCCCAGGTGATCACCGTCCAGGAAAGATTTTTTTCAGAGCTTGCCTTATACATACTGTCCGGAATTTCCGCCGTCCATGTGCCGTCCGCGTTTTCGATGATATTAAGTTTTTCCAGTCCCTTCACCGCATTTTGCAGAGTCTCCGTCTTCTTACTGATATAATATGACTCCAGGAAGAGACCGTTGACCGCGGTGATAAGACAGATAGATAAAAGGATAAGACCGATAAAAAGCGCCGCGATCTGCCTTCTCAGAGGATGGAACCTGCGCCCCCCTGTTTCCCGGTTCCTGTTCATGAATCTCATTTTTCCTCAACCTCAAATTTATATCCCATTCCCCAGACTGTTTTGATATATTCGCCCTTGGCCCCCATTTTGCTCCTCAGCTTCTTTACATGGGTATCGATTGTTCTGGCGTCCCCGAAATAGTCATAATTCCAGACAGAATTCAGGATTTTCTCTCTGGAAAGAGCGATCCCCTCATTTTCCAGGAAATATGTCAGAAGTTCAAATTCCTTAAAGCTCAGTTCCATGGGCTTCCCGTCCACAGTAGCCTGGTGAGCCGCTTTATCGATCACAATACCGCCTGCGGAAAGAATATTTTCCGCCATATCCTGCCCCGTCCGTCTTAAGATGGCCTCTACTCTGGCTACAAGGATCTTCGGGCTGAAGGGCTTGGAAATATACTCGTCCACTCCCAGGTCAAAGCCAAGAAGCTCGTCTCTTTCATCGCCTCTGGCAGTCAGCATGATGATCGGCACTTTGGAATTCTTCCTTATCTCACGGCAGACCTCCCATCCGTCCATTTTCGGCATCATCACATCCAGGATGATCAGGGCAATGTCTTTTTCCTTATAAAAGATATCCATGGCTTCCTCGCCGTCCCCGGCTTCAAGAACCTGGAAATTCTTTTTCACCAGGAAATCCTTCACCAGCTTCCTCATACGGCTTTCATCATCTACAACAAGAATTTTCAGAGTATCCATATTATGCTTCCTCCAGTTTTCTAAAAAAATATATATATATCTATACCGCAGCATGTCCGCCATCTGTTATTATAAACTGATCATGCTTTATTAAATTTTATCATAGCAGAGATTTATGTTAGAAATGTGAACATATATACAGAATTCTTTTAAACATTTGCTTTTATGAATCCTTTTCAGGGCTTAAACTGTCTAATAAGTGTAACAGATAAGACAAAAGCTTTTGATCATCTACAAAAACCGACCGGTCATCGATACAGGGGGAACAAAATGACAGAACATTTACTGCGCAAAGCAAAGAAAGGGGATCCTGACGCTTTCTGTTCTCTGATGGACACACAGACGCAGAGCATGTATAAAATAGCCCGTACCTATTTAAAAAACGACGAAGACGCCGCTGACGCCATTCAGGACACTATCCTGTCCTGTTATGAAAATCTCCTCAGTCTGAAGAACAACCGCTATTTCAAAACCTGGCTCACCCGGATTCTCATCAACAAATGCAGGGATATCCTGAGCAGGAAAAAACGAATGCTCTGTTCCGATACGATTCCGGAAACCGTCGTTTACGAGGAGGACTATGAAACAGCCGAATGGAACCAGGTATTAGCCCCTCTGGACGAAAAATACCGTCTGATTCTTCTTCTCTATTATATGGAAGGCTTTAATACAAGAGAAATAGGCCAGATCCTGAATCTGAGCGTCAGTACGGTAAAGACAAGACTCCAGAGAGGTCGTCAGCTTCTTGCCCACGAATATCATTATCCCATTAAGGAGGAACATGCATGAAGAATACACACCTTAAAAATATAAATGAAAACGACCTGCAGAAAAGCCTGCGCCGGGACGCGGAGATTCCCGCCGTTGTCCACGACAGGATAAACAAAGCGTATCGCGTCATAGAAAGCCGGAAGATCATGCAAAAACCGGCTCCTGCAGATCCTTTCCGCTGGATGAAAACAGGAGGAAAGATTGCCGGGGGTCTTGCCGCGGTACTGGCCGTTGGGTTTATTATCTGCGTGTCTGATCCGGTAATGGCCAGAGAACTTCCGCTGGTAGGCAGCCTTTTTGAAAAGCTTCAGGACAACGTCAGCTTCTTCGGAAACTTTGCGGATAACGCCTCCGTTCTTGAAGAGCCGGAAGCGGCGGCGCCAGGAGAGACAACTCCGGAAGAAGCTTCTTCTGCGGAAACATCTCCCCAGGAAAATAATCTTTATACAAAAACCTGCAACGGCCTGACCATTACATTTTCTGAAATTTACGCCAACGATCAGGCCATATATCTTACTATGTCCGCCGAAACCCCGGACGCTTTTCCGGAAACTATGAAGGATCAGAACGGAAAACCCATCGTATCCCTTCTGACCTCCACAGGCTTTGATTTCAAAGAGGACGGCGCCCCTGAAATACAGTATTATAATCTGGAAGGGGCTTTTCTCGACGAACATACTTACTCCTGCATTCTGCGCATCGACCTTGCGGAGGCAGCCAAAGATTTTACTGAATATAATAAGCAGTATGATCTTATGACCCAGGAAGTTCTGGATGAAATGGGCGTGTCCATGGATGATCTGAATGATGAAACAGACGAAGGCTATGCGCTTCTGTCCGAATTTGTGGATAAAGTCAGCGCAAAAGGCGGCGCCCTCCAATCTTATATCAAAACCATTGATATTCCGGATTCCTTCCGCCTGTCTCTTCATATCACAGAGCTGCGCGGCGACAGGCCTTTTGATGAATCGGAAGTAAATACGGAGGATCCCGGCAGTTTTGAAGTTCCGCAGTACATTTTTGAAGGAAACTGGGATTTTGAAATCCCGGTAACAGTAGACACCTCCCGGACCGTAACTCTGGATATCAATGAAACAAACGAGAACGGCATCGGTCTGAAGTCTGTCACGAAAACTCCTTATGAGCTCACCGTCCAGGAGCTCTACGATGAGGGCGCTGACAGCGACTGCTTCCTTGTCGCTCTGGACGCGCAGGGCAACAGGCTTCCCTACAATGACTCCTCCGGCAATACAAACAACTTTGCCATTCAGGACAGGGATATTTCCACTGTATATATCTATATTCTGGATTATGTCCAGTATATGGATGAATTAAAAGGCGAGGAAAATTACAACAACAACGAAAACAAGCCGGACGGAGAAAAGTGGAGGGATCTTTTGGAACAGTACGCAAAATACCACAAGACCCTGCATTTTGAGAAATGAGTGACAAGTAATAAAAAATCCGTAATCTTTCACAGGAAAAGGGAACCGGGGCGGCTGCCTCCTGGTTCCCTTTCTTCAGCAGAGGCTGAAAAATCACTCTGTTGTCTGAATCGCGTCATAACCGGTTTCCTCCGTACGGATCTTAAGAACGGAACGGACTTCATAAGTAAAAATCTTTCCGTCTCCTACTTCTCCCGTATAAGCAGATTTCCGGATAGCATCCACAGTTTTTTTCTCCCACTCCTCTGACGAAACTACTATTTCAAATTTAAGTTTGGGCTGCATCTGCATATCCACCTGCATCCCTCTTACAATTTCTTTGTATCCTCTCTGTATCCCGCAGCCCATCACCTGGGAAACTGTAATTCCATTTACCCCTATCTCGTTCAGGGCCTGTTTAACATCCTCAAACTTTTCTTCTCTTACAATCGCATCTATTTTTATCATCATATTCAACTGCCTCCTACTGGTCCAGACCGTTAAAGCTCGGATATGCGCTTTCACCATGTTGGGAAATATCAAGGCCTATCCGTTCTTCTCTCTCATTCACTCTCAAAGGGGTAAAAATCCTGACAACTGCCGCACAAATCAGCGTGCCGGCTACTGCAACGGCGATTGTCACCAATATACCTATTAATTGCGCAACAAAGAGATGATAATCGCCAGAAAGCAGTCCGTTCCACCTGGCCGCACTGTTTACGGACCTGTCGGCAAAAATCCCTGTGGCTACCCCGCCCCAGATTCCGCCGATCCCATGGCATCCAAAGGCATCCAGAGCATCGTCTATTTTCAGCTTCTTTTTTACCAGAGCCACTCCAAAATAGCAGATCGGACTTACCAGCCCTCCGATGATAAAGGAAGCCCAAAGAGGTACAAAGCCCGCTCCCGGAGTAATCGCCACAAGCCCTACCACCAGTCCTGTGGAGGCTCCTACCAATGTTGTTTTTCTGCTTTTTACCGCATCGATCAGCATCCAGGATAAAAGAGCGGAAGCTGACGCAACGGCAGATGTCATAAATGCGTGTGCCGCCAGTCCATCTGCTTTCAGAGCGCTGCCTGCATTAAATCCGAACCACCCGAACCAGAGCATAGAAGCTCCTAGCACTACAAACGGGATATTATGTACTCGGTAAGTCGTAAATTCATATCCTCTCCTTCTCCCCAGGAGCACAGCTAATGTCAGGGCACTGATACCGGAACTGATATGGACTACATTTCCTCCGGCAAAATCTACAGAACCGATAGATGCCAGAAATCCTCCTTCTCCCCAGACCATATGCGCCATAGGGTAATATACGATCAGCGACCAGAATGTCACAAAAAGAAACAGTGCCTTAAATTTCATCCTCCCTACTAAAGCTCCTGTGATCAGGGCTGGGGTGATCATTGCAAACATCATCTGAAAGGCACAGAATACAAGATGGGGGATCGTATCCGCATATGGTCCTGCTTCCATTCCTACTCCTTTCAGTCCAAACCAGCGAAAGTCCCCAATCACTCCCATATGATTTCCCCCAAAAGAAAGGGAATACCCAAACAGTGACCACATTACCACTGAAAGCCCCATGATCGTCACACAGGCCATCATGGTGCTGCAGACATTTTTCCTCCGTACCAATCCACCGTAAAAAAAAGCAAGACCAGGCGTCATAAAAAACACAAAGGCTGCACAGATTATCATAAAAGCCGTATTTCCAGTATCCATCATTCATCCTCCTCATCGTTTTTATCTGTTCCGGAACGAAAAAGAAAGGATGCCGGAGTAACTGGTGTACTCTGACATCCTTGTCTGATTTCGATATTAGCACATTAAAGTATAAAATTCAAGAAAAACTTTCTTTTAATTTTCCCTGTCAGGGAGCACCATCTCCACATCATAAGAGCCTGTCTCTCTCCGGCAGAAAACCAGGTCTCCCCCGTGAGCCCGGGCGATCTGCCGGGCAAGGCGAAGTCCCATGATATGAACCTTCTCTGTTTGAGTATCCATATTCTGCACCACTGTTTCCGGAATTCCTCTTCCGGTATCTGAAATTTTCCAACGCACCTGACTGCCGCTGCGGCTGAGACGGATCCGCACCATACATCCCTGGGGATTATGGCGGATGCTGTTTCCGATAAGATTGCGCAGCGCTCTCTTCAAAAGACCGGAATCCGCCAGGATACGGATCTGTTCCGCATCCGGACT
>DWVA01000169.1 GCA_019120475.1 Candidatus Blautia intestinipullorum
GAAGAAAGTAGGACAGCCCCACCAGGATCCCCCAGAAATATTTATCCTTCCGCATCAGCTTTCCCGCCAAAAATCCTCCTGAAAGGCAGGATACCACATATATGGCTACGATCCCCGCCGCAACGGGAGCAGTTCCCAGATCCAGTCTGAAAACAAGCAGGGCAAGCAGAAGCAGGAATGCTCCTGTCAACGCGTACGCCAGAAAAAGTGATTTTAATACTGTTTTTATTTTCATATAAAAAGCCCCCCCACTATCAAATATATGGGAAGGCTTTTTTTATATTCCTCTGTAAAGATTATTTTCTTTTTCTGAGATAAATGATCACTGCGATGGTCACTACCGCCGCTGCAGCAAGGATCACAAAGGGAGCAATCGGTGTAGAATCCCCCGTGTTGACCGCGTCTGTGGAATCACTGCTGTCCTCCTGTACGGATGTGTCTGTCTCATTCTGGTCCGCAGTGGTCTGACTGCTGCTCTGGCTTCCGGAGTTGTCTGAACCGGATGCAGCGGATGTAACTGTATTTTCTGTTCTGTTGTTTTCTGCCGCAGAAGAAGCTGCTGCTGAAGGAGTTGCCGTTGCCTGGGACTCAGAAGTGTCCTCATATCCGTCCGACGCAATTTCTTCTCCCACCAGAGGCTTGCTTCCTGCTATGCCGAAGGGACTGAAAGAATGTGTGCTGAAGACCATTGTGCTTCCATCTACGCTTGGCACGATCGTTTCCATCGCTCCATTATCCAGAAGATGCTCGATCGTATATTCATAGCCGGCCTTTACCGGAACAGTAACACTGATGTATTCTCCATCCGGGACATGATACTCCGTATCATTTTTCAGATCCCAAAGCTCAAACTCATAGGACTTAAAGATATTAGCCTCTGTCTCGTTGGTAAATTCATAGTCATCCCCGCTGGAAACCCGGAACTGCACATACCAGGGCAGGTTGATCCCTGATACGGAAATGCCGTTGCAGGTATGATTTTCCGCGGCTGCCGCCGCTTTTTCTTCTTCTGTCAGATCATCTTCAAATTCATCGGGACGGGTATCTTTTTCACTTTCCTTATCCCGGTCAAAAATATTTTTATCTTCCTCCGGCTCTTCAGCAGGATCCGGCGTCACGCTGACTTCCGGTGTTTCTGCAGCTTCGGGAGTAGGTGTAGCCGCCGGTGTTTCTGTAATTTCCGGTGTTGGTGTTGCTTCAGGTGTCTCTGAGATCTCCGGTGTCTCCTCCGGTTCAGGCGTTGCTTCCGCCTCTGGCGCTTCTGTGATCTCCGGTGTCTCCTCCGGTTCAGGCGTTTCTTCCGCCTCTGGCGCTTCTGTGATCTCCGGTGTCTCTTCCGGTTCAGGCGTTGCTTCTGCTCCAGGCGCTTCTGTGATCTCCGGCGTTTCCTCCGGTTCAGGCGTTGCTTCTGCTTCAGGCGCTTCTGTGATCTCCGGTTCTTCAGTTATCTCAGTTTCAGACTCTTCTCCTGTGCTCTCAGACTCCTGTCCTTCTTCATAAAAACCGCCGCCGTCTTCTTCACCGCTGTAAGAATCATCATAGGAATCGCCGCCGGATTCTTCTGTATACTCCTCATCTGAGTAATCATTTTCACCGGTATCTTCCGCCACTTCACTGCCCTCCGGATTGGTAACTACCACAGTCACACTGCTGTAAATCCCGTCGGATACTCCGTCCCATCCGGAAATCTTCGCCAGATCAGAAGAATCATACGGATAAAATACCACATCATAAGACTGCACTCTTCCGGAGGGAATGCTGGAACTGTCCACCCATGACAATGTGCCATAGTCGCTTCCCGGAAGAGATACTTCGGAAAGAGGGACAGGATGCTCGATAGTTACGTTATCCGGGATCAGACTGCTGACCTGGATCTGCTCACTGCTTCCCTGTACCGGCAAAGGCTGGGTCTGTCCTGCAATTAATGCCGCTGTCAACGCTGCTGCTGCCAAAACCTGTACATTTCTCTTTCCTCTATTTCTTTTTTTCATCATACTTACACCTCTGTTTATTTTCCCACCAACTAATGATCTACAATCTATCGTATAAAACTCTGTATTTATTTTCTATATGTTAAACTGAAATTTATTTTCTTTTATCTTAACAAAAACCTAATGCTGTCTGTAATATTAAATTTTCTCTTTTCTCCTGAAATAAAAGAAAAAAGCAAACAATTTTTCCGTCTTTTACGACACACGTATTATAACACAGTTCTGTTTTTTTCGACACCCCCAAATTGTATTTTTTTCAAAAACGAATTGTGTCCCCACACCCTTTTTTCAACCTTTTTTTCCCATGATAAAAACCGGTATCCTGACGAAAAACCGGTTCTATCATCGCGCCTATTTCATTAGCAAAGAAAATTGTCTGATAATTCTGGTCAATTCTCCTGTAACAGCGTCTACCCCCTCTTCTGACTGCTTCCAGTTATCCTTTCTGATCCCGTCAGGAAAAGAGGGACATACAAAAAATTCCGTTTCAGGATATACGTGCTGATAATACATCAGCACACGCCTGGAATGATAAGATTTGCAGCACAGGATCGCTTTTGTTACAAGAATCCCCGCTTCATCTGTCACTTTTTTAGAAAACAGAGCGTTTTCGTAAGTATAGGTAGCGCGCTCCTCCCGCAGAATATCTTTTGGCGCAACGCCATTTTCAATGAGAACATGCCGGAGAAATTCCCATTCTGTCTGATATTGTCCGGAATATTTTTCTTTTTCTGACAAAACACCGGAAAAAGCTCCCATCGTTATACTGTACTTCCCGCTGGGCAGGATATACCTCCCATATCCCTTTCTATAGAGTTCGGCAGCTTTTTCCGCCATCTGCGGATATCCGTTCCCAGGTACAAAAATAATATCCGCCTTTTCCGGCTGGTCTTCTACAAATATAAATTCTTCCGTCTGTTTTAAAAATTCCTGATACGTCATCTGCTGTTTCTCCTTCCCGGCCAGTGTACTGTTCCTAAACCGCCGCACTCCGACTTTTTATTTTGTTACAATTACGGTACTATAGCCGTCGTCACGCAGTCTCTGTTCCATGTCAACGGCATTTCCCAACTGCTGAAATGCTCCTGTCTGCACTTTATAGAGATCATTTTCATGAAGAAGGAACGACGGATACCCCTGATCTGTTAACTGATACAGCATACGGTCCGCATTTTCCCGGTCCCGGAAAGCCCCGGTCTGTACACGATAGTACAAAGGCACCTCAACGGTTTCTTCTGTCAATGTGCCAAGAATAGCTTCGGCAATGCTCCGGGCGATCTCTTCCCGATTATCATCAAAAAACCGGTTATCCTTATCTGTATTCAAAAATCCGGTCTCAATAAGCAGAGCCGGCATTTTTGTCCTGCGGAGCACTACAAGTCCAGGACGCTCTTTCACACCGATCTCCCGGAATCCCACTTCTCCCAGCGCCCCGACAATATTCTGCGCCATGTCGTATTTTATCCCGTTTTTATCGTACACCAGAACTTCAACGCCCTCATACTGGTTGTCAGAGGGACTGCTGTTTCTGTGGAAAGATATAAAATAATCGGCTCCCGATTCATTCGCAAGCTTTGCTTTTTCAAAAGGCGTCTGATATTCATCAGTAGTCCTTGTGTATACAACGTCGATCCCGTTCTTTTCCAGAATCCTTCCTACATCCAGAGCAAGCTGCAGATTATCATCTTTTTCACTTCTCCCCTGGTAGACGGCTCCCGGATCGCTTCCCCCATGTGCAGGAAGCAGTTTGCGGAAATTTTCCACAAACTGCTTCCTGTATCACGTAATCCTTCTTTGCCGGAAAGATTTTATGAATTTTTCATAACCACGTTCTGCACGGTATCCGCTACATGTTCACAGGCATCTGCGCATTTCTCCATATAGCTGTAGATTTCTCTCCATGCAATGATCTTGATAGCGTCTTTTTCTGTCACGTGAAGATCTCTCATTCCTGTTACAAAAAGCTGGTCTGCTTTTTCTTCCAGTTCATTGATCCGGATGATCCTCTCCTTAAGGGTTTTCGAACGGCGGAAATCCGCAAAGTCCTTCATCATATTTTTCATTTCTTCGCAGCACTGGGAGACAACGCCCATAAGGTCAACGGCGTCTTTTCTGATCTCTTCTACGTTATTGATATAAACACGGATCAGGACGTCTTCCAGCTTGTCCGTCACCTCGTCGATATTGTCGCCGAGAGAGGCAATGTCTTCCCGTTCAATAGGCACAATAAAAGCTCTGGCAAGACTGTCCATAACCTGATGCCTTTTGTTATCAGCTTTATGCTCGATCTCGTGGATCTCATCCAGACGCATCTGAATTTCTTCGGCATTATAATTCTCCAGGACTTTCTTCAGCAGCTGCGCCGCTTCGCAGGAAGCTTCCGCGCTTTCAATAAATTTCTCAAAATAAAACATATCCTGTTTTTTTGACATTTTTTCATCCTCCATAAATTTAAAAGATATACATAAATATTTTGGCCATAACAAAGCTGATCAGACCGCATCCCGGAAATGTAAAGATCCAGGTAAGCATCATATCCTTTACTACTGAGAAATTGATCGCTGACAAACGTCTGACAGCGCCCACACCCATGATGGAACTCGTTTTTGTATGTGTCGTAGAAACCGGGATTCCAAATACGCTGGAAAACAGAAGACAGAACGCGCCTGCCAGATCCGCAGCGAATCCCTGGTATTTTTCCAGTTTCACCATATCCATACCTACAGATTTGATGATCTTTTCTCCTCCCACGCTGGTTCCCAGCGCCATCACAACACTGCAGAGAAGCATCAGCCAGACAGGAATCTGCATTCCGGAAACTTCATTCTGACCGTTGGAAAAAGCGATTCCCAAAAACAGTACGCCGATAAATTTCTGGCCGTCCTGAGCGCCGTGCATAAAGCTCATTGCCGCTGCTCCGGCTATCTGAGCGCCTCCGAAAAAGGTATTTGTCCTGCGGCGGTCCAGGTTCCGGCATACAACTGTCAGTATTTTACAGATAACCCAGCCGCTGGCAAAACCAAGGGCCAGACTGAGAACCAGTCCGTAAAGGACCTTTACCCATTCTCCCATATTTACTCCGCCGATTCCCTGCTGAATGGCGATCGCCGCGCCGGTAAGTCCTGCGATCAGACTATGGCTTTCACTGGTGGGGATACCAAAAATAGACGCCCCTACGCTGTAAACCACAATGGAAAAAAGCGCTGCGCATAAAGCGATCATGGCTTCATCCGTGCTGTTTCCAAAATCAACCATATTGCTGATAGTGGAAGCTACCGCACTGTTTATCTTTGTCATAACAAGTACGCCCAGGAAGTTAAAAGCGGCGCTCATCCAGATTGCCTTGCGCACTCCCAGACATCTGGTTGTCACGCAGGTAGCGATAGCATTCGGCGCGTCCGTCCATCCATTTACAAAGATCACTCCCAGCGTAAGTAATGTTGTAATGCAAAGTGCGGGATTAGAGGTCATCTGCTGCCAAAAATATGAAAATGATATATCCATTAAATTTATCTCCCCGTGTTTTAAATTTTTTTATAGTGATTCTTCAAAACGGTCAATGTTGCTTACTTTTCCGATCACCACCATAATATCGTCAGCCTGCAGACGGTATCCCGGCAGTACCTCGATATTGGTGATCTTGCCGCTCTCAATGGCAATGATATTCAGATTATACTTCGGACGGATGCCCAGTTCCTCAATACTGTAACCCTTGATCTTATCGGAAACTCTGATCTGGCGGATCTCCACGCTGTTGTCAAGAGAAACATAATCCAGAAAATTCCTGGAAACAAGCCGCTTGCCCAGTCTTAAAGCCATATCTCTTTCCGGGTAAACAACCTCCGCGCCGATTTTCTTCAGCACGGCTCCCTGTTCAACGCTGATCGCTTTGGCGATCACTTTGGGAACCCCCAGTTCTACAACGCGCATCGTTGTCAGGATCGAAATATCGATTTTTTCTCCGATGCAGACGATCACCACGTCGCAGTTCTGTATTCCGATTTCTCTCAGTGTCTCCATATCAAGATCATCTGACACAAAAGCATATTCTGTATACTGACGGACTTCTTTCACCTTACTCTCACTGCGGTCAACTACGATTACCTCTTTTCCCGCTTCCGCCAGAGAGATGGCGAGAGCTGTTCCGAAACGTCCCAGCCCTATTACTCCAAAAGAAGTTGCCTCATTGCTATTTTTCATCTTTCTTTACCTTTATGTGACCTGCACACATATCCTTTCTAAAATAAAACTTCCGCGCATCCTTCCAGATGCGGCTTTTAAACAAACAATATATTTCCGCTTATCCGATGGAAACCGTTTCTTCTGTATAGTAGGCGCGGGGAACCGGATGATCGATCCACATGGACAGAAGCGTTACCGCTCCCAGTCTTCCGATAAACATAATGATGATGATCACCAGCTTGCTGGCCACACTCAGAGTCGGAGTGATCCCTGTAGACAATCCGACGGTTCCAAATGCCGAAACAACTTCAAACAATACCTGAATGAAGGTAAATTCCGGATCCAGCACGCACAGCAGAAATGTTCCCACACACACCACTGCCATAGAAAGCAGCGTAATGATGGAAGCGCTTGAAACTGTTCCTTTTGCAATGCCCCGATGAAAGGCGCCCACCTGTTTTTTATTGAACATGGCTCTGGCTTCCTGTATCAAGACAAAGAAAGTCGTCGTCTTGATACCGCCGCCGGTAGACCCCGGCGAAGCGCCTACAAACATCAGTATGCATAAAACAAAAAGACCTGCGTTTGTAAATTCACCAATAGGATATGTGGAGAATCCTGCTGTTCTGGCTGAAACGCTGTGGAAAAACGCTCCCATCCAGCTGATGTCTTCCGTAGCCTTCAAAAGCAGAGTCCCCACGATCAAAAGCGCTATCGTGGTCGTAATTACGATTTTAGAGTGAAACATAAGCTTTTTGAACTTTCTGTGACTGAGAATATCACGGATCACCAAAAAGCCCAAACCTCCGAAAATGATCAGCACACAGGTGATCATATTAAGAAGTACATTGTCCCTGTAAGGAATCAGATTTCTCAATCCTCCGAGAATATCAAAGCCGGAATTATTAAATGCCGCTATGGAATGAAAAATACTGATGCCCGCCGCGTGGAGGGGCGGATAATCCTGAACAAAAACAAGAAAACTCAAAACCGCTCCTGCTCCCTCAAAACATAAAGTTGTCAGGAGCACCGCTTTTACAAGTCTTACCATTCCCCTGTAGCTGTTGATGTTCAGCGCTTCACTGACCATCATCCTTGTTTTCATGCTGACACGTTTCCTGATCGCCAGCATAAATCCAACTCCACTAGAAGTTACCCCAAGACCTCCGATCTGGATCAGAGCCGCAACTACAGCCTGCCCGAACGGGGTAAAGTGATCCGCCGTATCTATGGCGATCAGGCCAGTTACGCATACGGCGCTTGTAGAGGTAAATAAGGCATCAATCGGTGTGACTACAGCTCCGTCCTTTACGGAAACCGGAAGAAGCAGAATCAGAGCACCGAGAAGGATCACCAGCGCGAAACCGCCGGTAATGAGACGGCCCGGTGGCTGCTTCTTGATTCCATTGATGATTTTATTCATTGTCGTTTTCATTTTATTTTATTATCCTTGCTATTTTATCCTTTTCATTAAATTATGTCCAATCCCGGAGATCTCTCTCCGTTCTTTCCATCCTTTTTGAATAAAATAAGCAATTCCCGCAAAAAACGGGCACAAAGAAATATGGCAGGCTGAAAACATGCAAAGAAACGCTCCTCTTTTGGAACGTAAAGAAAATATCTCCTGCTCACAAGAACTGTCATTATGGCAGCTCCGGAAATCGACAGAGAATTTGATCTCTTACATGGTCTTGCCGGCCATGTAAACGCCATACCCGGAAACTTGGATATCGTTCCATTTTTTGTAATATAACAGACCGATTCCCCCTGCTCTTCCCAGTCATAGGCAGAGGACAAAATCTTGTCATCTGATGTTCTGGTTTCTGTCCGGCAAAAAGCAGAATTATCCAATGCCAACAAACAGAACACAGCCAGAATGCAAATGAGCATCAGACTGTGACGATATTTCCCGTCCACAGTGTCTTCTCCTTTCCGTCAATTATTTAAAAAATAACACCCGCCTCTCCATTTGTCAATACTGGTTATTTATTTGGATGAAGTAAACGAATTGTCAGTTGATATGAAAAAGACTA
>DWVA01000170.1 GCA_019120475.1 Candidatus Blautia intestinipullorum
GCAACATTTTGGCAACAGAAAATCAGTAAACCAAAATAACTGATGTAATAGAAGTAAATATCGGCATGAATCCACACAAAACCTAAACAAATATAGTTAATAACATCGGGAAACACGCCGAGTTCGAGTAAGGGTATCCCTTTAGAAAGCCAGTAAAACCGGTACTTGCAAGCAAATTTGTTTAAGTTCCGGCAACGAATTGGCAACTTAAGGCTCTTATTCAAAGAATAATGCATATCTTATTTCATATTAAAACCTTACTGATCTTCAGTTTAAAAAGCTGAAGGGCAGTAAGGTTTTTTTAGTTCTGATCATTTATTTTCATTTGTAAACAGATTACTGAGTTCCTGGGATGGTATTCTGGCCCATTTGGAGTATGTGTCCAGTGCCGGGTACCTGTATCTCCACTCATCATATTCATCCTTGCTGATTTCCCCTTTTTCCAGTTTCTCCGCCTGTTGCTGCCATGAAGAAAACATGTCAAACAACGAAGAGAAGGAGGTGTTGGATTTATCCAGACAAAGGCAGAGTTCCCCGTCAATATCTTTGATCTTCAGGCCGTACATATCTTCCAGGGCAAAAAGGGTATGCATCAGGCCGACATAGGTGTCAATATCAGGCACGGTAAGGGCACGTGAATCCACATGAAAAATCTGTGCCAGTTGGTTGATCAGATCTTGTTTCGGGGATCTTGCCTCGGATTCATATTGTGCCATGCGTACATCAGATGTTCTTCCGGTAAAACCAAGTTTCTCTCCGAGCTGTTTTTGCGTCAGCCCTATTTTGGTACGGAAGAATCGGATTCGTTTTCCAGTTGCCATGGTAAAGCCTCCTTAAATTAATTTGTTTAGTAAAAGTATAACATGAGCAATATGGAAGAACAAGAATAAAATTAAACAAAAAAGTTTAAGTTTCTCTTTCCAGAAGTATTGACTTAAACAAATATGTTTAGTATTATGGTTATACAGGAACTTAAACAAAAAGAGTTAAGAAAAGGAGAAAAACTATGAATGAAAAAACTTTTATGACAGTGGATGATGTTGCAAAGGAGATGAGCGTATCTAAATCCTACGCCTACAAGGTAGTGAGGCAGCTTAATAAGGAGCTGAATGATATGGGCTATCTGACTGTGGGAGGAAGAGTAAATACGAATTATTTCCTGAAAAAAGTGTGCTACAGAGAATGATGAGAAAGGAGTGATGATATGTCAGTATACAAAGACGAAAAAAATGGTACCTGGCGATGTATTTACCGCTATACCAATTGGAAGGGCGAGAGGAAACAGACCCAGAAAAGAGGATTTCGCACCAAAAGAGAGGCTCAGGCCTGGGAACGGGAAGAACTGTTAAAACAGGGTGCCAAACTGGATATGACCTTTGAGAGCTTTTACGACATTTATTCGAATAACAAGAAAGCAAGAGTGAAGGAAAGCACCTGGGAGATCAAAGGCAATCTGGTAAGGACCAAGATTCTGCCTTATTTCGGGCAAAGAAAAATCGCTGAGATTACGCCGAAGGATGTGATTGCATGGCAGAATGAACTGCTGAAATACAGAGACGAGAAGGGCAAGCCTTATTCAGGAGAATATCTGAGAACAATCCATGCACAGCTGTCTGCCATTTTCAATCATGCGGTGAACTTTTATAACCTGCCCAATAATCCTGCAAAAAGGGCCGGAGGGTTCAAAGCAGAGAAACCGAAAGAAGTGGAGATCTGGACGCAGGAGGAGTATCTGAGATTTTCCGCAACCATGATGGATAAGCCAAGATCTTTCTACGCATTTGAGATGCTGTACTGGTGCGGGTTACGATCCGGAGAGCTGCTGGCTTTGACAGCATCAGATTTTGACCTGGAGGCAAAAACCGTGAAGATCAGCAAGACCTTTCACCGTTCAAAGGGAAGAGATATTATCACATCGCCCAAAACGGTGAAAAGCAACAGAATCATTAAAATGCCGCTTTTCCTATGTGAATCCATGAAGGAATATATGGCAATGTTCTATAATCTGCAGCCGGGAGAGAGAATCTTTCCTTTTACCAAATCGTATCTGGATCACGAACTTCGGAGAGGAGCAAAAGAAGCCGGATTAAAAAGGATTAAAGTCCATGCACTTCGTCACAGCCATGTGTCCTTAATGATCCATATGGGATTTACTCCATTTGAGATTGCTGAAAGGATGGGGCATGAAGCTGAAAAGATCACACTGAAATATGCACACCTGTTTCCGGATGTTCAGGATAAGATGGCTGAGAGACTTGAACAAGAGCGCATGAACATGGAAAAGGAGGATCTCTATGCAAAAATCCAAAGATAGTAAAGGAAGGTGGAGAAACCGGACAGTTGCGTTCCGTGTTTCACAAAGAGAGTGGGAGATGATAGACGGCATGGTTTCGCTGTCGGGACTTCAGAAACAGGATTATATTCTCAGAAAACTAATGGACTGGGAAGTAACCATACAGGGAAGTTCCAGAATCTATAAAGCACTGAAGCTACAGATGGACAAGATCTATCAGGAATTGAAAAGGCTGGAAACCGGAGAAAGACCGGATGAAGATTTATTAACAACCCTGCAGATGGTGGCTCTGACATTGAATGGGATGAAGGAGGAATCACAGCATGCAGAGATCAGGAAGTGTTTCTGAAAAAAGAAAATGCCCTTGCTGGTAACAAGGACATTCTCACATCAAGCCAAAACTAATGCGGGCTCTGGTAAAGCCCCATAAACAAAAAACCTTCCTTCTACGGGAGGAGTCTGCCTAAATGCAAATAGCTCTATTTGCATTATAGCAAATTCCTCCTGTGAATGAAAGAAAAAATATGACAAAGGAGGAAAAGATATGAACATTTTTAAAGAAATCAAAGAGTATCTTACTGCTTTGCAGGCTGCGGAACAGTATGGGATCAAAATCAACCGGAATAAGATGGCATGCTGCCCCTTTCATGATGATCATCATCCCAGTATGAAGATTGACCAGAACTACTATTGTTTTGCCTGCGGAGCAAAAGGAGACGTTATAGATTTTACTTCCAGACTGTTTGGGATATCCCAATTCGAGGCGGCACAGAAGCTGATCACAGATTTTGGACTGCCGATCCGGTCTGAAAAGAAGAAACATGCACCGGGGAAGTCCCGGAACAGGGCATCCTCAATGGTACAAAGTCGGTATCATTTTTCTGTAAAAAACAAGATTCTGGACTGGAAAAATCATGCGGTAAAGGTTTTGACTGACTACATGTCGTGGATCAGATTCTGGAAGAAATTTTACTCATCGCGACAGGATCCTTTTGAGGAGGAACATTTTCTGGAGGCATTGAGTAATGAGTGGAAGATCAATGTCTATTTGGATATCCTGTTGGCCGGAAGCGGAGAAGAGATTGCCCAATTCTTTATGGACAAGAGGAAGGAGGTGGCGGATATTGAGCAGAGAATGGATGAATATCAGCGAGGAGTCCTTGAAGAAATTAGAAAAGATTGTAGAGGATGAAATGCTGAGTACAGAAGAGATCCGCGGATCCCTGGAAGTAACGGAGAAAGGACGGATCCGGCAGTCTATCCAGAATTGCAAACATGTGTTGGACCATGATCCCTGCCTGAAAGGCGCCATCTGCAGAAATGAGATGACCTGTCAGATTGATATTAAGAAAAAAGTGCCATGGAAGAGAAGAGGCGTTCAGATGACAGATACGGATATGAACAATCTGTCCTTGTATCTGGAAAAGAATTACGGGCTGACCAGTGACCGGGTGATTACCAAAGCCGTGGACATTGTGGCAAATAATAACAGCTTTCATCCTATTATTGATTTTCTGGAAGGGCTTACCTGGGACGGGACGCCCAGGATCAGCCATATGCTGACACATTTTTTCGGAGCTGAAGATCAGAAGTATACCGGGGAGATCATGAAGATGCACATGATGGCAGCTATCAGCAGACTGTATGAACCGGGAACAAAATATGATATCATGCTCTGCCTGGTAGGCGGACAGGGAACGGGAAAATCCACCTTTTTTAAGTATCTGGCAATTAAGGATGAGTGGTTCACGGACGATGTGAAACGGCTGGATGACAAGAAGGTTTATGAATATCTGCAGGGGCACTGGATCGTAGAAATGTCGGAAATGAATGCAGTGGCCAATGCCAAGAGTATTGAGGAAACCAAATCTTTTCTGAGCAGACAGAAGGACACATACCGGATCCCGTATGAAAGACGGGCGGAGGATCGGTACCGGCAGTGTGTATTCTGCGGGACATCCAATGACCTGGCATTCCTTCCTTTTGACAGGACTGGAAACCGGCGGTTCGGTCCGGTGAAAGTCTGCCCGGAAAAAGCGGAAGTGACGGTATATAAAAATGAAAAAGAATCCAGGGAGTATATCATCCAGGCATGGGCGGAGGCAATGGTGATCTATAAGACGGAAAAGATCCTGCTGACCTTCTCTCCGGATATGGAAGATTACGTGAAATCCCTGCAGAAGGATTTTATGCCGGAGGATACACAGACCGGAATGATCCAGGCTTTTCTGGACAACTACGAAGAGGATTATGTGTGCTCTACCATCATCTACCAGGAAGTGTTTCATCAGGAAGGCATTGTGCCGAAATGGCAATCAAAAGAGATCGGAGATCTGATGGACAATGAAATTACCGGATGGGAAAAACACGGTACCCACAGGTTTCCGGGAGGACTGGGGATCCAAAGGGCGTGGAAGCGGATCCGGCCGAAAAAGGATCCGGATGGATTCATGAAAATAGATGAAGAGACAGATTTACCTTTTGAATAAATGATTACTTTTAAAATGTTTTGAGCCTTGTTTACAAGACTTTGTTTACAAAAAGATGTAAACAAGAAAGTGTAAACAGGAAGAAAAAAACTTTGAAAGTTAAAAACA
>DWVA01000171.1 GCA_019120475.1 Candidatus Blautia intestinipullorum
GACGAAAGGAAGTATGGCGTGGCGTTTCCTACCTTATGAGCTTTATACGATCATGCGCTACCTGCAGTATGATACCATTCAGCAGATGGGGCTGGGGCATTTTGATTCCTGGGCAGCCGCTTTTGGAGAGACTGTAACAGCGATTGAATTATCGCCGGAAGGGACGGGTTACCGTGCGAAAACACGGTTTGCCCGTTTTTTTAATCTTCCGGAGCTGATCTCCCTGTTTAAAGAATCCGCCGATATTCAGACTGCTGATATGTTGCATCTTCCTGTGCCGGAGGCGGAGTATATCAACGAGGTATTAAAGCCCAGCCCGGAGCAGGAAGAGCTGGTCAGTACATTCGCAGACCGGGCGGAAATGGTACGGAGCGGCGGTGTGGAACCTCATGAGGATAACATGTTGAAAATCACTAACGATGGACGTAAATGCGCTCTGGATCAGAGGCTTATCAACGATATGCTCCCGGATTTCCCGGACAGCAAGGTAAATCGCTGTGTGAAAAATGCCTTTGATATCTGGCAGGAGACAGCACAGAACCGTTCTGCACAGCTTATCTTCTGCGATCTTTCCACACCTAAAAATGACGGTATGTTTAATGTGTATGATGATGTGCGGGAGAAACTGGTGGAAAAAGGCATTCCAAGAGAAGAGATTGCTTTCATCCATGAAGCCGGAACAGAACTGAAAAAGGCTGAACTGTTCGCAAAAGTGCGTTCTGGAAAGGTGCGTATCCTGCTTGGCTCCACGCCGAAGCTGGGAGCAGGAACCAACATCCAGGACAGACTGATTGCCCTTCATCATCTGGACTGTCCCTGGAAACCGGCAGATCTGGAACAGCAGGAGGGGCGTATCCTGCGGCAGGGAAATCAGAATAAAAAAGTGAAGATCTTCCGGTATGTGACGGAAAACACTTTTGACGCTTATATGTGGCAGATACTGGAAAATAAGCAGAAATTCATCAGCCAGATCATGACTTCAAAAAGTCCTGTCCGGGCCTGCGAAGATGTGGATGATGCGGCGCTTTCCTATGCAGAGATTAAGGCGCTGGCCACCGGAAATCCGTATATAAAAGAAAAGATGGATCTGGATATTCAGGTAAGCAAGCTGAAGCTGATGAAAGCCAACCATACCAGCCAGAAATACCGTCTGGAGGAGGATATTGCTAAGAATTATCCCATGCAGATCACGGCGGCAAAAGAGCGGTTGGAGGGACTGAAATCAGACGCCCAGGCGGTGAAGCCGCTCTTAGATAAAGGTAAGGATGAATTTTCTATGACTATCGGAGGAAAAGCGTACACGGATCGGAAAGAGGCTGGTACGGCGCTGATCGCAGCCTGTGCCGGGTTAAAAGCAGTGAAGACTACTGGCCAGATCGGAGAATTTTACGGTTTCCAGATGAGTGCGGAGTTTGACAGTTTCAACCAGAAATATATGGTGACGCTGAAACGGCAATGCAGTTATAAAGTAGAGATTGGAAAGGATGCTCTTGGCAATCTGCAGAGGATCAGCAACGCTTTATCCGGCATTGAAAAGAAAGTAGCAGAGACACAGCAGAAGCTGGAGACTCTGCAGAAACAGTTAGAAACAGCAAAGGAAGAAGCGGCAAAGCCTTTTGAGAAAGAGCAGGAGCTGGCAGAGAAGTCGGAGAGGCTGGCAGAATTAAATTCCCTTTTGAACATGGACGAAAAAGGCCCGTCTGAAGCGCTTGGTGAAGAAGATGTGGCAGATCAGGCGGGAAGCCCGGTGAATTGTGTTGGGAGAGTAGCAGATGAAGCCATTGTTGCAGATACTCCTCGGAAACCGTCTGTGCTTGGAAAGCTGAAAGCAGTGCAGGAACATATGGTAGTGCAACAGCAGAAGAACCAACGAGTAGACAGAAAGTTAGAGCCGCAGTTATAAGTGGTATCCCGCCGGGCAGCCGGCGGGATTGTTTATGGAGGAAAATATGGCAGAAAACAAAAACCAGAGGATGAAAGAAATCACAGAGCGTCTGGAACAAGGCGTAAAAGAGATCTTTACCTCGGAAATGTATATGGAATATTTGAAAACAATGTCACAATTCCATGATTACAGCTTTAATAACACGCTTCTGATCCACTTGCAGAAGCCGGATGCGACACTGGTAGCCGGTTATCAGGCATGGCAAAAGAAATTCCATCGTCAGGTCAGGCGTGGGGAAAAAGGGATACAGATTATTGCGCCTGCGCCAATCCGGGAAAAGGAGGAAATCGAGAAGATTGATCCCGTTACTATGGAACCGGTTTTAAAGCCGGACGGTACGCCGGAGACGGAAGAGGTGGTGTACACTATTCCCCGTTTCCGTATCACCACGGTCTTTGACGTATCCCAGACGGAGGGGGAGCCATTACCGGAACTGGAAACGCCGGAATTGATGGGAAACGTAGAGAATTATGAGGTTTTTATGGGGGCGATTCAGGATGTTTCTCCGGTTCCGTTTCGGTTTGACGAGATTCCGAGTGGGGCAAAAGGATATTACAGCAGTGAGGATAAAGAGATTGTGATCCAGGAGCGTATGAGCGAACGTCAGACCATGAAAACCAGCATCCATGAAGTTACCCATGCAAAGCTCCATGACCGTGACATTATGGAAGAAATAGGGGAGAAAAAAGATAAGCTGACCAAAGAGGTGGAAGCGGAAAGCGTTGCTTATATTGTATGCCAGTATTTCGGACTGGATACTTCGGACTATTCATTTCCTTATATTGCGGGATGGAGCAGTGATAAGGAAATGAAAGAACTCCGTGCTTCGATGGATACGATACGAAAGACAGCTTCAGAATTTATTGACCAAATGGAGGAACGGATGCAGGAACTAAAAAAAGAAGTGCAGAGACATCAGGAAAAGGCGTTGTTTGAGGAAGAGAATGACCGTTACGGTATTTATCAGATTCAGGATGGCGGTAAAGGAGAGGCGTACCGCTTTATGGGAATGGCATATCTGCAGGAAAAAGGAATGGCCGTGGCGGGCGCTGATTATCAGTTTGTCTATGGAGATGATCTGAAGGAAGAAAGTACACTGGAATCCATATATGAGAAATTTAATGTTGATCATCCGGCAGATTATAGGGGGCATTCCCTGTCCGTGAGCGATGTGGTGGTGCTGAGAAAGGATGGAAAACTGACCGCCCATTATGTTGACAGTTTTGGTTATCAGGAGCTGCCTGATTTTGTTATGCAGAGAATGGAAATACAGGAAATCCAGACGGCGGAAAAGGTGTATCCTCCGCTTTATCTGTCGGATCTTTCTTATGCTGTGGAGCATGGAAACGCAGATGCTTATCTGGATTCACGGAGGCTGAACCTGGATTGCAAGCAGGCGATTGAAACAGCGATCAGCGGGCATTTTGACGGCTATCATTTGGCTCATGACGCAGCGGCAGAAGTCGTAGAGATGTATGGAACCGAGCGTGTGTCATTTGTCCTTGCCTGTACGATCCAGCATCTTAAGACTGACGGACGGTTTTCAAAAGAGACAAAGGAATGGGCGGATAGTTTCATAATCCCGGAGAATATGGGCAGGGGGATGGATTTGAACGCTGATTATGTGGTGACAAGCCATCCGGCAGTCCTGGATGGGTTTATTGGACTTGCCCGGAATGAAATGCGGGAGCATGGCTCAGAAAAAGTGACAGGACAGATCAGCCAGGAGACAAAAGGCTTCTCTGTGGACGGTCACTTTGGCACATGGCATACAGCGGAAGGAAAGGAGATTGCAGGAGAATCCTTTTTCCGGATGGAACATGACGAATATGGGAATACCGTGGCAGGAATTATTGTGAACGCAGACGGAAAGCTGGTTGCGGAAGACGTGGAGCATGGATTTGACGCCGGAGCTATGGAAGCAATCACAGAATATCTGAATGAGAAAATCCCGGAACCGTTTATTAAACAGTTTTATGTAGTAAACGATGCCTACGGTATTAAAGCAGACAGGGAGTATCAATACTTTGACAATGTGGATGATGCTCTTACGGCTTATCATAAGCTGCCAAATCATCTGGAAAGACAG
>DWVA01000172.1 GCA_019120475.1 Candidatus Blautia intestinipullorum
TAACCTACAAACTGTCCGTTATAATAATACTGGTTAAAGGTATTTCCGCCTTTTTCCATGGGCTTTGTAGTCAGGTCATTAACCGTAACGCCTTTCGGCACTGTCATCTTTGTCCCGTTTACGTCTATGGAATCAAAATTATTAAACGCGTAATCAAAAAGGGAAATAGAATCTGTGCAGTTCTGTCCCAGATCTGAAGTACGCATGGTAACGGCAATATAAGTTCTTCCGTTCCGCTCCGCCGCAACGACAAGCGTATGTCCGGCGTCCTGGGTGGAGCCTGTTTTTCCTCCGATGCAGCCCTCATAATAAAGATTGGATTCCTTGGCGATCAGAGGCATATGGGTGTGCATCCTCCGGGCTTCGCTCATATTTGTGGCCGGTATCGTATAGCTTACCGCCCCGATCACTTTGCGGAACCTGGCGTTCTGAAGTCCTGCCCGCATGATCTTAGCCAGATCATGGGCTGTAGTATAATGGTTGGCATCCGGAAGCCCTCCGGCGTTGGCAAAATGTGTTCTTGTACATCCCAAAGCCTTTGCCTTCTCATTCATCATATTAATAAAATTCGCTTCAGAACCGCCCACTGTCTCGGCGATCTGGGCGCATACTTCATTGGCTGACTCTATGATCGCGGCGTACCAGCAGTCCTTCATGGTCATGGTCTCTCCCAGCTTCATGCCGATGTTGCTGCTGTCCCAGTTTACATCTCTGACGCCTGTTTCCGTAAAGGTAACCGTATCTCTTGGAGAAGCATTTTCTACAGCCACAAGAAGCGTCATGATTTTGGTGGTGCTGGCAGGATAACGGTACTCGTCCATTCCCTTGTCATAGAGGACCGCTCCCGTATCGGCGTCAATAAGCACCGCCGTCTCTGAAGCCGTCGCCGGGGCCGCAGGCCATCCCTGGATGCTGTCTGTAGCTACCGCGGCCGCCGTCCCGAAATTCACTGTTACCGCCTGCACCGTGGCCGCAGGGATCAAAATACACCCCAGCGCCAAAGCAGCGGCCCGCCATAATTTCTTTCTCATCAGACTTTCCTCCGTCAAAAATCAAAGCATAAAATCTTTTCTACAATATAAGCCACATCCTCCATAGGCAGATTGTAGAACATAGGAAGTCTCAGAAGGCGTTCGCTCTCTCTGGTGGTATAAACGTCTTCTCCGCTGAACCTTCCGAATTTTTTCCCTGCCGGCGAACTGTGCAGGGGAACATAATGAAAAGCGCTGTAAATTCCGTTTTCCTTCAGATATGCGATCAGCCTGCTCCTGGTAGGAAGATCCTTCACCTTCATATAATACATATGGGCGTTGTGCTCAATCCCTTCCGGAACAAAAGGACGTTCTATTTTTCCTTCTTCTTCCAGCACTTTCAGATTTTCGTGATAATAATCATAGATCTGGTGGCGCTTGCGGTTGATCTTCTCACATTCCTCCAACTGGGCGTAAAGATACGCTGCGTTCATTTCGCTGGGCAGATAGGAGGAACCGTAATCGATCCATCGGTATTTATCCACCTGGCCGCGGAAGAATTTGCTTCTGTCCGTTCCTTTTTCTCTGAGGATTTCCGCCTTTTCCTGGTAGGCGTTGTCCTGAAACACAAGAGCTCCGCCTTCTCCCATAGTATAATTCTTTGTCTCATGAAAACTGTAGCAGCCAAAGTCTCCGATAGTTCCCAGCGCTTTCCCGTGATAATAGGCTTCCACTCCCTGAGCGGCGTCCTCCACCACCTTTAGATGATGTCTCCGGGCGATATCCATGATGGTATCCATTTCGCAGGCCACGCCGGCGTAATGCACCGGCACGATGGCTCTGGTTTTTTCGGTTATTGCCTGCTCGATCAGTTTTTCGTCCAGATTCATGGTGTCCGGACGGATATCTACAAATACGATCTTTGCTCCACGCAGCACAAAGGCGTCCGCTGTGGAAACAAAAGTAAAGGACGGCATGATCACTTCGTCCCCCGGCTGGATGTCGCAAAGAAAAGCCGCCATTTCCAGCGCATGGGTACAGGAGGTGGTAAGAAACACCTGATTTACATGAAAACGCTCCTTCATCCATGCGGAACAAAGCTTCGTGTATTTTCCATCCCCGCAGAGCATTCCCTGATCTACGGCGTCCTTGATATATTCCAGTTCTTTTCCCACGATCGCGGGTCTGTTAAAATCAATCTTCATAGTAAATTTCCTCTTTCTTGCTGCGGTTTTCGGCATCAGGTATGCTCCTGAGCATTTCCTCTTTCCTGCCGCGGTTTCCGGCATCGGGTATGCTCCTGATATTTTCCGCTTCACGGATCACATACTGAGGCGTCTTATTCACGTTCAGCATCAGCTTGCCAAGGTATTCTCCTATGATGCCAAGCATCAGGAAAGTAATCCCGAAAAGAGCCAGCATCCCGCACATCAGAGAGGACCAGCCGATAGCCACCGAGGGATCCAGAAGTTTTCTTATGAATACAATGACAGCCCCGATCAGTCCCGCCGCGGAAAACAGCGTGCCGAAAAGCGTAGCCGCCCTGAGCGGTATCACGGTAAAATTCAGGCAGGAGAGAAACAGCTTCAGACCTCTGCGGAAATTATAATTTGATGTGCCGACTTCTCTTTCAAAATGTTCGATCTCAATATTTGCAATATTATGGGAGGTACGGAAGAACAGCACCTGAAGAAAAGTGTTGTAGCCGTCATATTTCACAACTTCATCCCGCACGAATTTCCGGCAGCACCAGAAACTGCTCATCTGGATATGCTTCGGGCGGTCCAGAAGATGCCAGAGCAGAAAACGGCTGACAGCCCCTGTAAGATTCTTGAACCAGGAAAATTTTCTCTGCTTGAATACGCCGAACACAATATCATAGCCTTCCTGGATCTTGTCAAGAAACTGCGGAATCTGAGAAGGATGGTTCTGCATATCGTCGTCCATTCCCAGGATCAGTTCTCCTTCCGCATAATTCATTCCTGCCATGATCGCATTGTGCTGTCCGAAATTTTTCGCCAGATTGATCCCCTTTACATTGGGATGCTTCCGTGCAAGTCTGTGGATCGCTTCCCAGGTATTGTCTCTGGAGTAATCGTTTACTAAAACGAACTCGCACTCATAATCTTCCAGCTTTTGAAATTCTTCTATCGCCAGCTCCACCACCTTGCCGATGGTGTGTTCTGAATTATAACAGGGTATAACAATCGATACCAGCATCTTCTTCGTTCCTCATTTCTTTATCTGTTACAGATTGAATATCACAATTCCGGCAAGGATCAGGGCAAATCCCGCCAGCTTTCTTTTACTGAATTTTTCCTTCAAAAAAAAGTACCCCATCACTGATACGAAAATATACCCTGTGGATTCCAGTATAGGCGACATGGACAGCGGCACATATTTCAGGGCGATCATCGTCAGGATCACGGAACAGAAAAACATTCCATATGCCCCTATCACCATAGGGTTCAGATATTCCTTCAGCGTGCTGTCATAAGTCTTTCCGGCAGCCTTTTTCAGAATGATCTGGGAAACGGACGAAATAAATACGGATAAAAGCAAAATACATACAGATATCTCCAGGCGGCTCATATTCTCTCACCGCCCTTCTCTGTGTCTTCTCCTGTTACCAGATAAATTCCCGCAAAAATGACCACTGCCCCCGCGATCATATTCCAGGTGATCTTTTCTCCGAAGATAAGAGCTCCCCAGACAATCCCCCAGATCAGAGTTACCGGCCGGTTGGCATAGGCAACGGTCAGCGGCATCCTTTTCAGGATCTGCTGCCAGATCACCGCATATCCGAACATGATCACAAAGACAAGACCAAACCAGAAGATAAACTCCAGGGAGAAGATATTTCCGGTATGGCGGGAGGCCATTTTTGAACAGACTCCGCTTAGGGAGCTGAACAAAAGGCTGATATGCAGCAAAAGATAAATACTTTTTTTTGAAGTAATGTCATTTCTCATGTTATTCTCTCACAATCAATCCGTAAATTCAATGTTTATTTTCGACAAAATCTCTTCCAGCCTCTTTTCACAGGCGTCCAGATTTTCCCCTTTAAGGATCACCTGGCCCAGACGGTCAATTCCGTTTTCATACCGTCTCACAGTGTCTCCCGGCTGAATATTAAAAGAAAGATCCACGATATCTTTTGCCCGGGCGTTCTTATTGTGAATCGCTTTCACAATGCCGTTTCTCGGAGAAGTAAGGGTTCTGGACAGATTTGCCGTATGCGGCGCATTCTTTTGGAACATTTTCTCCGGCTCCATGTCAAGGGCAAGACGGGCGATGGCCTCGTAATAATCGATCCCGTAATACAGGCCCACCATCTCCGGAAGACAGGTTCCTCCGGCTCTTCCCGTTATTTCGATCACATAGATCACCCCATCCTTTTCGATCAGATCGCAGTTTACAGGACAGTTGTCGATTCCTGTCGCCTGAATGGCAAGACGCACCTGCCGCTCCACCTCCGCGCCAAGAGATTCCAGCTTCCTGTATGGAACAGAGTGGCCAATCGGAGTAGGAACGTGGCTCTGATAAGCTTCAATGTTATTTGGGAGGCAGTAAAGCAGTCTGCCTCTGTACATCATCGCTTCACAGCCCAGGATCTGCCCCTCAATAAACTCTTCCACCAGGCAGTAATCTTTCCTTGTGGCCGCCATTGTCTTTTCATAATTGGCAAAAGCCTCTTCTTTTGTATTGCAGCGGAATATCCCCCGGCTTCCCATAAGATCCACCGCCTTTACCACTACAGGAAATTCCAGTTCCTTCAGAGCGGCCTTAAGCTCCTTTCGGCTTTTTATGCGGATATGTCTGGCACACCGCACGCCTCCGGCCATAAACGCTTCTTTCATTTTATATTTGTTTCCGCTGATCTCCGCCGCCTCTGCCGTCATTCCGTTCAATCCCATATGCTGGCACACATAGCCGATAGACCGCACTCCTGCGTCCAGACAGCAGGTGGCGATCCCGTTGATCTGAAATTTTTCTGCCGCTTCAAGTACCGCCCTGGGATCGGAAATATCCGTATAAGACGCCTCGTCTGCCGCGTCAAATCCCGGCCAGTCCCCGGGAGTACTTACCGCAACGGTGGAAACTCCCAGTTCCCTGGCAGCTTTATACAGCGGAAGCTGTGAATAGCTGGCTCCTAAAACCATCAGTTTTTTCATGGCTGTAATCCATCCTCCTGTTTCAGGAAATCAAAAAACAACGGTGTTCCTCCTGTATGCAGAAACAGAATGTTTTTGTCCCGGATCTTATTTTCTTCCAGATACTTTACCATACCATAAAAAGCTTTTCCTGTATAGGTCATATCAAGAGGAATCCCGTCCTCTCCATATACTTCCCGGATCATTTCCGCAACATTCTCTGAAAAGGCGCCGTATCCCCCTTCCATATAGGCGTCTGTAAAAAGGATATGT
>DWVA01000021.1 GCA_019120475.1 Candidatus Blautia intestinipullorum
TTTCATTATGAAGAAAAAACATGCAATGGGAAACCGGGAGAAGACCTTTCTGGCCATAACGATCCCGATCGTGCTTCTGTTTTTCTGTTTCAATACGCTGCCTCTGATAAAAGGCTTTATTTACAGTTTTACCAACTTTAAGGGATATGGCAACTACGATTTTGTCGGCCTGCGCAATTATGTGGATCTGTTTTCAGACGGCAGGGTAGGCCGGTCCTATCTCTTCACTTTTAAATTCGCTCTTGTGAGTACGATACTTGTAAATGTGCTCAGCCTGATCCTGGCGCTGGGACTGAACAGTAAGATCAAAGCGAAAAGCGCCCTGAGAGCAGTCTATTTCCTTCCCAACATCCTGGGCGGTCTGGTTGTAGGTTATATTTTCAGTTTCTTTTTCACCTACATCCTGCCGGCTGCCGGAAAGGCAGCGGGGATCGAATGGCTCTCCAGCAGTATGCTCTCCAACACAAAGACTGCCTGGCTTGCCATCGTAGTAGTCGCCTGCTGGCAGTCTGTGGCTATGAATACCATCATTTACATTGCCGGACTGCAGACAGTGCCGGAGGATGTTTATGAAGCCGGAGCCATTGACGGGGCGAGCGGATGGAGAAAGTTCAAAAATCTTACTTTCCCGCTGATCATGCCTTTTTTCACCATTAATATGGTGCTCTGCATGAAGAACTTCCTGATGGTGTTCGACCAGATCATGGCGTTGACAAAAGGCGGTCCTTCCCAGAGTACGGAGTCCATTTCCTATCTGATCTATCAGAACGGTATGGGCGGCGGACAGTTTGGATTCCAGAGCGCCAACGCAGTGCTTTTCTTCGTGGTGATCGTGGCGATCTCTGTATTCCAGATGACAGTATTAAATAAAAAGGAGGAGCAGTTATGATGAAGAAAAAAGTAGTGGATCACAGAATTAACTGGCCGGTAACGATTCTTCTGATCATAGGATGTGTGACCATCTTTTTCCCGCTGTACATGGCTGTGATCATTGCCTTCAAACAGCCATCGGAAATGACCAATGACATTGCCGGCGCGCTGTCCCTGCCCTCCGCATTCAGCTTCAGCAATTTCACAGAGGCTATGAGAGTGACTGACTTCTGGCATTCACTGGGGAACAGTTTAATGCTCACCATTATCACCGTGGTCTTGACCATGCTGATCCATTCTCTGGCAGGTTACGCCATTGGTAGAAGCATGGCCCGCAGCAAGGCGTATAATTTTGTTTATCTGTATCTTGTCAGCGGTATGTTCGTGCCCTTTGCGATCCTGATGATGCCGCTGATCAAACAGACGGCCCAGATGGGAATCGCCAACAGGGCCGGCGTAGTCATTCTGTATGTGGTGTTTTACATACCTATGAACCTGCTTCTGTACACCGGATATCTGAAAAATATCCCCCTTGCGCTGGAGGAGGCGGCACGGGTCGACGGTTCCACCACCTGGCATACGTTCTGGAGGATCATCTTCCCCATCATGAAGCCCATGCACGCCACAGTGGCTGTTCTGACCGCCCTGGCGGTGTGGAACGACGTTATGACTCCCCTGGTCATCATGTCCGGAACAGGACTGAATACCCTGCCTTTGGCACAGTTGAATTTCCAGACTCAGTTCGGAACGAATTATAACCTTGCTTTTGCTTCTTACCTTCTGGCTCTGCTGCCGATTCTGATCTTTTATATATTCTGTCAGAAACAGATCCTGAACGGCGTGGTAAACGGAGCTGTGAAGTAGGAGGATTTTATATAGACCATGATATGAAAATCAGAAATGCGGCTGTCAATTTAAGCAGATCAGATTTTTATATACGGAAGCCGTCGCTGCACTGTAAGTATATGGTGCTGCGGCGGTTTCTTTTTTACATCCGCAGATGAGTTGTCTTGACAAACCCTTCCGTCTGCCCTACTATGAAATAAGTGACACTTATGCTGTGTGGAATACAAAGGAAAGGAGTCCTTTTAATGGAAAAGAAAGTAATACGAGCCGCCCTTCTGGGACTGGGTACAGTGGGAACCGGCGTATATAAGGTGCTGAAAGCGCAGAGAGACGAGATGGAGGCAAAACTGGGAAGTACGGTGGAGATCAAAAAGATCATGGTCAGAAACCTTGAGAAAGCTGCCGCAAAGGTAGATGATCCATCCGTTCTTACAAATAACTGGGAAGAAATCCTTCATGATCCTGAAATTGACATTGTTATAGAACTGATCGGCGGGATAGAGCCTGCCAGAACCTATATTCTTGCAGCTCTTGAGGCAGGAAAGCATGTGGTGTCCGCCAATAAGGATCTTATCGCAGTACATGGCAAAGAATTGTTTGATATGGCGGAAGCCCATCATGTGGATTTCCTGTTTGAAGCGGCGGTGGCAGGTGGAATTCCCATTATACGGCCTCTGAAGCAGTGCCTTGCAGGAAACCATATGAAAGAGGTTATGGGAATTGTAAACGGCACTACAAACTTTATTCTGACAAAAATGACACAGGAAGGAATGGAATTCAAAGAGGCTCTTGATCTGGCTACAGAGCTGGGATATGCGGAGGCAGACCCGACGGCGGATATAGAGGGACTGGACGCCGGACGGAAAGTGGCGATCCTGGCTTCCGTGGCTTTTAACTCCAGAGTGGTATTTGATGATGTGTACATTGAAGGAATCACGAAAATTACATCCAAGGATATCCTGTATGCAAAGGAAATGGGATGTGACATCAAGCTGATCGGAATGGCGAGAAATACAGACAATGGAATCGAGGCCTATGTATGCCCCATGCTTCTGCCAAGTGCCCATCCGCTTTCTTCTGTAAATGATTCATACAATGCGGTATTTGTCCAGGGAGACGCTGTGGGAAACGCCATGTTTTACGGAAGAGGAGCAGGAGAACTTCCCACGGCAAGCGCAGTGGTAGGCGATATCTTTGATATCGTACGGAACATCAGGATGGGATGCAGCGCGAGGATCGGCTGCACCTGTTATAAGAACCTGAAGGTGAAAAAAATGGCGGATACTTATAACCGTTATTTCATGAGGCTGAAGGTAGAAGACCGCTGCGGCGTTTTGGCGGAAATGACGGCAGTATTTGCAAAATATCAGGTAAGCGTGGCGCAGATCATCCAGAAGGAAACAAAGCCTGGAGAAGAGGCTGAGGTAGTGGTTATCACAGGAGAAGTAAGAGAAGGAGATTTCCGTACCGCCATGGAAGAACTTTCCGGCAGGCAGTGTGTCCATAAGATATCCAGCATGCTGAGAGTTTACGGGCAGTAGTCCAGGCAGCGCGGCAAAAAATCCTTGAAAAATTTTATATTTTTGGTACTATAATAAGAAGAAAAAGCTGTTATACAAAAAAGGAGAACATTATGAGCAAAAAACCAACTGTTTTAATGATTCTTGATGGTTACGGACTGAATCAGAAGCATGACGGAAACGCTGTATTTGAGGCAAAAACTCCGGTCATGGATAAATTAATGGCAGAATATCCCTTTGTAAAGGGAAATGCCAGCGGGCTTGCGGTAGGTCTTCCGGAAGGCCAGATGGGAAATTCCGAGGTAGGACATATGAACATGGGCGCAGGCCGTATCGTATATCAGGAGCTTACCAGAATCACAAAAGAGATCAACGATGGTGACTTCTTTAAAAATGAGGCGCTTCTGGCAGCCATGAAGAATGCGAAGGACAATGATTCTTCTATTCATTTTATGGGACTTTTGTCTGACGGCGGCGTTCACAGCCATAATACGCATCTCTACGCGCTGCTTGAAATGGCGAAAAGAGAAGGACTGAAAAAGGTATATGTACATTGCTTCCTGGACGGCAGGGATACTCCTCCGGCATCAGGAAAGGGCTACATTGAGGAACTGGAAGCCAAGATGAAAGAAATCGGCGTCGGCGAGATCGGCGTTATTTCCGGCCGTTACTATGCAATGGACAGAGATAACCGCTGGGATCGTGTAGAGCTGGCTTATAAGGCGCTGACAAAGGGAGAAGGTGTGAAAGGAACAGACGCTGCTGAAGCTGTTCAGGCTTCCTATGACAATGATAAGACAGACGAGTTTGTTCTTCCTACAGTGATCGAAAAGGACGGCAGACCGAGAACTGTGATCCAGGATAAAGATTCCGTTGTATTCTTTAACTTCCGCCCGGATCGTGCCCGGGAGATCACAAGAGCTTTCTGTGATGATGACTTTAAGGGATTTGAGCGTGAGAAACGCCTGGATCTTACTTATGTCTGCTTTACAGATTATGATGAAACAATCCAGAATAAGCTGGTGGCTTTCCATAAGGTACAGCTCCACAATACTTTCGGCGAGTATCTTGCCGCTCATAATATGACTCAGGTCCGTATTGCGGAAACCGAGAAATACGCCCATGTAACCTTCTTCTTTAACGGAGGAGTAGAGGAGCCGAATAAGGGAGAGGACAGGATTCTTGTAAAATCTCCGAAAGTTGCCACTTATGATCTTCAGCCTGAGATGAGCGCGCCCCAGGTATGCGATAAGCTTGTGGAGGCGATCAAATCTGACAAATACGACGTTGTGATCATTAACTTTGCTAATCCGGACATGGTCGGACATACTGGAGTAGAGGCTGCCGCAGTAAAAGCCATTGAGACTGTGGACGAATGTGTTGGAAGAGCTGTGGAAGCTGTGAAGGAAGTAAACGGCCAGATGTTTATCTGCGCAGACCACGGAAACGCAGAACAGCTTGTAGATTATGAGACAGGGGATCCCTTTACCGCTCATACTACCAACCCGGTTCCCTTTATCCTGGTCAATGCTGACCCGAAATATGGATTAAGAGAAAACGGATGTCTGGCGGATATTGTTCCTACTCTTATCGAGCTGATGGGAATGGAACAGCCAAAAGAGATGACAGGAAAGTCTCTGATCGTAAAATAGAGAACAGCATGACAACAATAAAGAAAGTGAAAATGGGGCTGTCGCACTAAATAATTAGTGCGGCAGCACTTTTTTGCAGAGAATAAGAGCCAGGTCTGTGCAAGGCCTGGCTCTTGGTGTAAAATTTATTTATGCGAATAAATAAAATCCTACAGAAAGATTATACCTTATCTTCTCTGTACTATCAAATCAAACTTCCGCTGGATGTGGAAATTTTGAT
>DWVA01000173.1 GCA_019120475.1 Candidatus Blautia intestinipullorum
GTAACAGTACGGGTTCCCGTCGGATGCACACTGGATGAGGTTGTTGCGCAGGCGGGAAATATGACCGTGAAGGATGCCGTTTATTTTGTAGGCGGCCCGATGATGGGACGCATCGGAACAGGCTCCGAGCCGGTGACAAAGACAACGAATGCAGTTCTGGTCCTTCCAAAGGATCATGTTATTGTTATGAAGAAGAAGAGAACTTCTTCCATAGATTTAAAGAGGGCGGCATCTATTTGCTGCCAGTGTAATACCTGTACGGATCTCTGCCCGAGAAATAATCTGGGACATCCAATCGATCCGGCGCTCTTTATGAGGGCGGCGGCCAACGGAGATTACAGAGACCTGAATCCGTACCTGGATTCTTTCTTCTGCAGCTCCTGCGGTGTCTGCGAAATGTATTCCTGCCCCCAGAGTCTTGCTCCCAGAACACTTCTGGCGGATATGAAGGGCGGACTGAGGAAGGCGGGAGTCAAAGCTCCCCAGGGAGTACAGCCGGTACCGGTACAGCCTTCCAGAGAGTACCGTAAGGTTCCGGAGGAACGGCTGATGGCCCGCCTGGGTCTGACAAAATATGATAAGGATGCACCGATGGACGAGACGCTTGTTCCTGTTTCCAAGGTAAAAATCCTTCTGAGTCAGCATATCGGCGCTCCGGCACAGGCAATTGTGAAAACAGGCGATGAAGTAACCAGAGGGCAGATGATCGCGAAACCGGCTGACGGACTCAGCGTCGGCATCCATGCAAGCATCTGCGGAAAAGTAACTGAAGTGACAGACCGCTACATCATAATTGCAGCAAAGTAGAAAGGACGTGCAGAACATGAGTAAAGCAATCGGAATGATTGAATTTAAAACGACTGCCACGGGTATCACAGCAGCAGATACCATGGTAAAGACCTCTGAAGTAGAGATCGTCGAGGCACAGACCGTATGTCCGGGAAAATATATTGCAATTATCACCGGTGACCTGAGTGCAGTGAAGGCGGCTGTAGACGCGGCAGTTACTACTTATGAAGATAAATGTATCGACAGTTTTGTACTGGGAAATCCCCACGAGTCTCTTTTCCCCGCTATGTATGGAACTACACAGGTGGAAGAGATCAGCGCTCTGGGAATCCTGGAAACATATGACGCCGCATCCATCATCGAGGCGGCGGACCAGGCGGCGAAAACTGCCATTGTAGATGTGATCGAGCTCCGTATCGCCAAAGGTATGTGCGGAAAATCCTATATGCTGATCACAGGAGAAGTTTCCGCAGTGGAGGCTTCCATTGACCGGGCGAAAGAGCTTGTTGCAGAAAAAGGAATGTATCTTGATTCCTCTGTAATCGCTCATCCGGACAGAAGAATGATCGATACGATCCTGTAAAAGAAAGTCAGGAGAGACGAACGGGAGATTTTCCCGTTATAATATGTTTTCAGTAAGGGGGCAAAGGAAATGCTGGCATTAGAGAGACGGAATCTGATCCTTGAGAAGCTCCAGACCGAGAAAAGGGTAGTAGTCAGCGAGCTCAGCCAGCTTTACGACGTTTCTGAGGAGACTATCCGCAGGGATCTGGATAAGCTGGAAAAAGAGGGACTTGCCACAAAAAGCTATGGCGGCGCTGTCATCAATGAAAATGTAAGCATTGATTTGCCCTTTAATATCCGTAAAAACCAGAATGTGGCCGGAAAACAGAAGATGGCGGAGCTTGCTGCTTCCATGGTGCAGGACGGGGAGCATATTTTTCTGGACGCCAGCACCACGGCGGTGTTTATCGCCAAAGCGCTGAAAGAGAAGGAAAGACTTACCGTCATAACAAATTCCATGGAAATACTGATCGAGCTGTCTGACGTGTCCGGCTGGAATATTATCTCTACCGGAGGAGTGATGAAAGAAGGCTATCTTGCTTTTCTGGGATCCAGAACAGAAGAAGCGATACGGTCCTATTTTGTGGATAAGGTATTTTTCTCCTGCAAAGCCCTGGATCCGGAATGGGGGATCATGGAATCCCAGGAAGCCTTCGGCTCCACAAAGAAGGCCATGCTTTCTTCCGGACGAAGAAAGATTCTGGTGGTTGACAGTACAAAGTTTGATCAGACCGCTTTTTCCGTAGCAGGAAAACTGCGGGATGTAGATGTGGTTATCACAGACAGGAAACCGTCGGAAAAATGGCTGGCCCGTTTTACCGACGAGGGCATTGAATGCCGGTATCCTGAAGTATAGCTGCAGAAAAGGAGCAACAGATATGAAAACCTTTGAAATGAAGACAGTCATTCATTTTGGAGACAACGCTCTGGACCGTCTGGCGGAGATTCCCTATAAGAGAGTCCTGATCATCACGGATCCCTTCGTTGTACAGAGCAAGATGATCGACTTGATAACAGCGCCTCTGGAAAAAGGCAGGAAGGAATATGATATTTTCCACAATGTTGTTCCGGACGCGCCGGTAGATAAGATTGCGGATGGGGTGAAGAAATTTTTGAGCTACCAGCCGGATGTGGTCGTAGCCGTAGGCGGTGGCTCCGCGATTGATTCTTCCAAAGCTATCCGTGAATTTGCGCTGAAGATCAATCATTATGCGGATGTGGGACTGATCGCGATTCCTACTACAAGCGGCACAGGCTCGGAAGTTACTTCCTTCGCAGTAGTAAACGATACAGACGCAAAGGTGAAATATCCTCTCGTTTCTGACAGCCTTACAGCAGATGAGGCGATCCTTGACGCTGAGCTGGTAAAAAGCGTTCCTCCGGCGATCACCGCCGATACAGGAATGGACGTATTTACCCACGCGCTGGAATCCTATGTAAGTATTGATCACAATGAATTTTCTTCCGCACTGGCGGAAAAATCCATTGAAATCTGCGGGGTATTCCTTTTAAGAGCATACCTGGACGGAAGCGATATGCACGCCCGCCAGAAGATGCACGTAGCCTCCTGTCTTGCCGGACTTTCCTTTAATACGGCGGGACTGGGGATCACCCACAGTATGGCCCATCAGTTGGGCGCAATGTTCCACATACCTCATGGAAGGGCAAACGCTATGCTGCTTCCTCACATTGTGGAATTTAACGCAAACATCAACAAGCACAGCAGGAGCCAGAAGGAATATCTTCCGGCAGTGAAGCGGTATGCGAACATTGCCCATATTCTGGGGCTCAGCAATTATAATAAAGTAATGAGTGTCCGGTCTCTTGTGAACTGGATCCAGTTTATGCAGAAGGAAATGAATATTCCTCTGACAATCCAGGAAATCGGAACTATTACACCAGACGCATATTTTGCGGCGGTGGAGAAAATGGCGGAGGCGGCGCTGGCGGATACCTGTACGGCAACCAACCCAAGAGTACCCACAAAAGAAGACATCATAAAGATCTATACGAAATTATGGTCCTTCTAAGCTGAGAATATGCAGCAGACTTTTCCTGGAAGGTAAATACTATGAAAAGATCGAAAAGAATTGAGGTATTGGATCAGCGTCCGGTAAATCTGGACGGTTTCATTGACGAATGGCCGGAGATGGGACTTGTGGCAATGAAAAGCCCCTATGATCCAAAACCTTCCATAAAAATAGAAAACGGCGTGATCGTTGAACTGGACGGAAAGAAAAGAGAAGACTTTGATTTCCTGGATCAGTTCATTGCAGATTACGCGATCCGTATCGAACGGGCGGAGGCATCCATGGCAGTATCCTCTCTGGAGATTGCCAGAAAGATCGTAGACATCCATGTTTCCCGCAAGGAGATCCTGGAATTGATCTCCGGCATCACTCCCGCGAAAATGGCAGAGGTGATCAACCAGCTGAACGTAGTGGAAATGATGATGGGAATGCAGAAGATGCGCGCAAGGAGAGTTCCCGGAAACCAGGCTCATATTACGAACCTGAAGGACGATCCGGTTCAGATCGCGGCTGACGCTGCAGAGGGAGCGCTGAGAGGATTCAGCGAAGAGGAGACTACGATGGGCGTTGCCCGTTATGCGCCGTTCAGCGCTATGGCTCTTCTGATCGGAGCCCAGGCAGGGCGTCCCGGCGTTCTGACCCAGTGTTCCGCTGAGGAAGCTACGGAACTGGAACTGGGTATCCGCGGCCTTACGACTTATGCGGAAACTCTTTCCGTTTATGGTACGGAAAAGGTATTTATCGACGGAGATGATACCCCTTATTCCAAAGCATTTCTCAATTCCGCCTATGCTTCACGAGGACTGAAGGTGCGCTTCAGCTCAGGAGCCGGTTCCGAGGCCCTTATGGGAAGCAGCGAGAAGAAGTCCATGCTTTATCTGGAATGCCGCTGTCTCTATGTGACAAAAGGAGCGGGAAGCCAGGGAATCCAGAACGGTTCCGTAAGCTGTATCGGCGTTGCCGCAAGCGTACCGTCGGGAATCCGCGAAGTTATGGGCGAAAACCTTGTAGCGGCTCTTCTTGGACTGGAATGCGCTTCTTCCAATGATCAGAGCTTTTCAAATTCTGACATGAGAAGGACAGCCAGAACAATGCTGCAGTTTATGCCGGGAACAGACTTTATCTTCTCCGGATATGCGGCGGAACCCAACTACGACAATATGTTCGCGGGATCAAATTTTGACGCCGAGGACTTTGACGATTATAATGTAATGCAGAGAGATATGCAGGTAGACGGAGGTCTCCGGCCTGTAAAAGAGGAAGACGTGATCCGGGTGCGCCGTACGGCTGCAAAAGCGGTTCAGGCTGTTTTCCAGTATCTGGGTCTTACCCGGGTGACGGACGAGCAGGTGGAGGCAGTGGTTTATGCTCACGGCAGCAAAGACACGCTGAGCCGTGATGTGGCATCCGACCTGATGGCTGCAGATGAAATGATGAAACGCGGCATTACAGGCATTGATGTGGTAAAAGCTCTGGCTGACAGCGGTTATACAGAGCTGGCGGAAAATATCCTGAACATGCTGAAACAGAGAGTGATTGGAGATTACATGCAGACGGCGGCGATCCTGGACGATCATTTCCAGGTAATGTCCGGCGTTAATACTCCAAATGATTATATGGGACCGGGAACCGGATACCGTGTTTCCGGAGAACGCTGGGAGGAGATCAAAGCAATTCCTCACAGAATCGATACAAACGAAATTTAGGAGGTGCGCCATGGAAGTGAATGAACAACTGATACGGACGATCACACAGGCAGTCGTGGAGCAGTTGCACAGAAATGATGCGCAGCCCCAGGCAGCAACAGGCAGAGCTGCTTCTTCCGCCCTTGCCGGAAGAACGAGAATACGTCCGAAGCATTCCTACGAGGGCGCTGTAAGAGCAGTGCAGGGCACTGATCCCAAGGAAATCGTCATTGGAGTGGGCGCTGCCTTTCAGACAGAGATCAAGAAAACTCTGGGCGGCCTTCCTCTTGACGAAGTGCTCCGCAACGTAAAAGCCGGCATTGAGGAGGAAGGAATGGTTTCCCGTGTCGTAAAGGTGCTTGACACCTCCGATGTGGGATTTATGGCGCTTCAGGCGGCAAAGCTGTCCGGTTCCGGATTCGGAATCGGAATCCAGTCAAAAGGAACAACAGTCATTCATCAAAAGGATCTGTATCCCCTTTCCAATCTGGAACTGTTTCCCCAGGCGCCTCTGATGACGCTGGATACCTACCGGAGAATCGGAAAAAACGCTGCCAAATATGCAAAAGGAGAAAAGGTCACGCCTATTGAAAGCACCAATGATCCTATGGTCCGTGCAAAATTCCAAGTGAAGGCGGCTCTTATGCATATTATGGAAACAGAACAGCTTGACCCGGACAAGGGAATGATCGAATGGGAGGGCGTAAGATGAGCAATTATCCTTTAGGAAAAAACGAAGCAGATACGATTGCTTCCAAAACAGGGAAGAAACTTTCCCAGATCACCCTTGAAGAAGTAAAAAGAGGCAATGTAACGGCGGAGGATATTAAGATTTCTCCGGAAATGCTGAAACGTCAGGGACAGGTGGCAAGGGAAGCGGATAATCCTCAGATGGAAGCAAACTTTGAGAGAGCCGCCGAGCTTTCCAATGTACCGGACGACGTGATCCTGAATATGTACAACAAGCTGCGTCCCAACCGTTCTACAAAGAGAGAACTTGTTCTGATGGCGCAGGAGCTGCTGGAGAAATATCATGCTCCCCACTGTGCGAAGCTGGTATTAGAAGCGGCGGAAATTTACGAAAAGAGGGGAATTCTTCTTTGAAACTGATTGCTGGAGTTGACATCGGAAATTCCACAACTGAAGTATGTGTAGGAAGCGTGGGAGAGGACGGAAGCTTTCATTTCCTTGCCAGCGCTTCCCGCTTTACCACAGGGACCAAGGGAACTCTTCCCAATGTCCATGGGATCAAAGGCGCTCTGGAGGATGCGATGTACAGTATTCACCAGCCGTTAAGCGCTCTTGATCTAGTGCGGCTCAACGAGGCGGCTCCGGTGATCGGGGATACGGCGATGGAGACCATTACGGAAACCATTATTACCGAATCCTCCATGATCGGCCATAACCCCTCCACTCCGGCAGGAGCAGGAGAGGCGGTAGGATATCTTCTTTTCCTGGAAAATATCTGGAAGGGAAAACCGGGCGTTCCTTATATTGTTGTGGCCTCCAGCAAATTTTCCTATGAGGAGGCGGCGGCAAGACTGAATCAGCATATTCCGGAACTGGATATCCGGGGAGTGATTCTTCAGGCAGATGAAGCTGTCCTTGTGGAAAACCGTTTGAATAAAAAGATTCCGATCATTGACGAGGTGCGCCATATCAGCAGAGTGCCGGAGGACAAGCTGGCAGCCATCGAGGTGGCTCTGCCCGGAACAAGTATCCGGATGCTGAGCAATCCTTATGGAATCGCCACCCTTCTGGGGCTGAATGCGGAAGAGACAAGAATGGTGACACCGATTGCCAAAAGCCTGATCGGAAAAAGAAGCGCGGTGGTGATCCGAACGCCTAATGGAAACGTTCGGGAGAATATCCTTCCCGCCGGAGAAGTGTTTTTCCACGGAGAACGGGAATCCCGGGTCAACATTGACGCCGGGGCGGACGAGATCATGGATGCTCTTCAGGATGCAGGAGAGATCCGTGATATTGACGGAGAGAAAAATACAAACGTAGGGAACATGTTTGAGAGGATCAAAACCAGCATGGCGGATGTGGCCCAGAGTCAGGATCACGACGTCCGCATTACGGATATCCTTGCGGTAGATACGCTTGCTCCTGTGGAGATTTCCGGTTCTCTTGCGGGAGAAACCTGTATGGAGAAGGCCGTAGGGATAGCGGCCATGGTAAAAACCCAGCATCTTCCCATGCAGAAGATTGCAGAGAAGCTGGAGGAGGAGCTGCACGTGAAGGCTGTGGTGGCCGGTGTGGAGGCTGTAATGGCATCCCTCGGAGCCATGACTACGCCGGGAACGCAGCTTCCGCTCGCCATCCTTGATATGGGCGGAGGCTCTACGGACGCAGCGGTGCTGGAACCTGACGGAAGCGTCAGGACAACTCATCAGGCAGGAGCCGGGGAGCTGGTGTCCATGCTGATACAGACAGAGCTTGGCCTTGAAAGCCGCGCGGAGGCGGAACAGATTAAGAAATATCCTATGGGAAAGGTGGAAAGTCTGTTCCATATGAGGCTGGAAAACGGCTCCATGCGTTTTTTTGAGGAATCTATAGATCCAAGATATTACGGTCATGTGGTGCTTCTGGCGAAGAATGAAATGCTCCGGATAGAAGAAGATATTCCTATGGAAAAGATCCTGGAGGTGCGCAGAGAGGCGAAGCGGAAAGTTTTTGTGCGCAACGCGATACGTGCTCTTACCTATGTAGCGCCGGATCATGATCTGAGAAAGATACCGAACGTAGTGCTGGTGGGCGGTTCCGCGGAGGACTTTGAGATTCCGGAAATGCTGACGGAAGCTCTTGCGGAATTCCGCATTGTCTGCGGACGCGGAAATATCCGCGGCACAGAAGGACCGAGAAACGCAGTTGCCACCGGACTTCTGCTTTCGTATCTGTCGGAGCGGCAGGGAGCCTGAAGCTGAAAAGAAAGGGCGAGCCGCGTGAACCGTATCATCGGGACTGAAATCACGTGGTCTGGAGCGTGTTGCCTGTTGTACATTAACGCTATCAGTACGATGGGAAAATGGAGGAACCGGGAGGAAAGGCTATGGTTGTAAACAGACCGACGATCATCATATACACCCGGGAAGCGGATGAAGATCTTCTCCGGGAGATCTGTGCGGGAATCGAGGAAGAAGGCGTCCTGTACGAGATCCATTCCAGAGAGGGAAACCTTGACGAACTGGCTTATGAGGCCGCGAAAGAATCCATGCTGGGTTCGGGGATCGGCGTCACGGGACAGAGAGCCGCCATGCAGATGGCGCGGCTTCCCATGGGGAAAAACGTATTCGAGCTGAACGCTCCACGGTTCTGGCAGTGCAGGAATCTGGGCTCCAACAGCGCGAGAGCGGTGAAGAAAATGCCCTTTAAGCCTGTCTATGGACAGGAGGAAACTCGTTAAACAACAGGAGATGCCATGATGAACATTTATACAAAAAACGGGGATAAAGGCACCACAAGCCTTATCCATACAAAAAATGTCTCCAAGTCAGACGACCGCATCCAGCTTGTAGGCGCCATCGACGAGCTGACAAGCCATCTTGGACTTGTAAAGACCATGCTGGAAGACGCGGATGCCGTTCATATGCTGGAAAGTATTCAGGGAACCCTGATGACTGTGATGGCAGGTGTGGCTGATCCTTATAGCAGAGACTATAAAATGCCTGACAGCAAGGCGGAAGAGCTGGAACAGGAAATCGACAGGATACAGGGACTATACCCCCATCCGAAGGAATTTCAGTTTGTTCTGCCGGGCAAATGCCGTCTGTCAGCCGAGATAGACATAGCGCGTACGGTAGCCAGAAGGGCGGAGCGCGCCCTGGCCGCTGTCAGTGTGAAATTCGGCGCCGACAACGGGGCAAAGAAATATATGAACCGTCTGGCAGACTATCTTTATGTGCTTGCCAGATATACAGACGCCAGGGAAGTGGAAACTGTGGAAAAATCAGAAAAAACTGCTGCTCCCTGTGGAAAAGAGGCTGAAAGTATGGGTGAAAATCAGAGCGGCGCGGCCAGCGAAGCCGTGATCCAGGAAGTTCTCAAGCGTATGGGGATTCAGGGAAGGATCACGCTTGACAGCGCCAAGAAACTGATCGAAAAAATCGAAGAAGAAGCAAAGCGCAGAGGAAAAAAAGCAGTTATCGCCGTGTGCGGACCTGACGGAAATCCTATAGCGGTCCATGTGATGGACGGCGCTTTTCTTGTAAGTTTCGACGTGGCTACAAAGAAAGCCTATACATCAGTGGCTGTCAAGATGTCGACCAAAGAGCTGAGCGCTCTTGCCCAGCCGGGCGAAACCTTCTATGGCGTGGATAAAATGGACGGCGGAAAGATTGTGATCTTTGCCGGCGGCGTTCCGCTGAAGGTAGGAGATACCATTATCGGCGGCCTTGGAATCAGCGGCGGCACAGGCGAGGAAGACCACAGCCTGGCGGAATACGGGTTGTCTGTGCTGAATGAAGTGCTGTAATATATCTGACGGAAAAACCGGATAAAAGCGTTAAAAAATAAGGAGTATATCCAGAGGTTCAGAGAGAACAGGATATACTCCTTTTTGTGTAATAAGCCCGGCGGACGGCCACTGTATCTGCTGAGCGGACATCCCGGCTTGCAGGACTACGGTGCCGACGCTTTCTGTCAGAAATATCAGGTGGATTCACGACCGTTTATACTGCCCCGGGGTGATGCCCTTGTATTTTTTAAAGGTACGGATAAAATAACTCAGGTCGTTGAAACCGTTCCGGTAGGCGATCTCCGTGATAGAATCGTCGGTGGTGGATAGCTGGTAACAGGCCTGCTCGATCCGCTGATGGTTCAGATATTCCATTGGCGTTTGATGCGTCATCTCCGAAAAGAAACGGCAGAAATATTTCGGGGACATGGATACAGAGGCGGAAAGCTGCTTCAGTGTAAGGGGAGAGGCATAGTTGTGTTCTATGAACTCCAGTACCTGCTTTAACTGCAGGATCCTCTTATAATCTCGTCTCGCCTTGCGAACACCCTCCAAATAGTAATGATTACTAAAAACAAGACCAAAAAAGTGGTAAAATTGTCCAATCACAGTTAATTCGTATCCTTCCGGTTTTTTCCAGAGAGCGTCAAAAGCGCAGTTTACTGCCTGACAGATTTCAGTCTGTTTTTCCGTAAAATGATGATAGATCATAACTTCCTGGTGGATGATCTTCTGCATGTAGCCGGCGCAGACGGAATTGTATTTTAAAAATACGTTTCCGTCAAATACGATGCACTGATAGACACAATCATCGGGAATCCCGCTGTGAAGGATTCCGCTGTGTACAAAAATGATATCTCCGGCCTGCGCGGTGAAACTTTTTTCATCTAAAGTGACGGTAAGACTCCCCTTTAATATGCGCATGATTTCATACTCCACATGCCAGTGATAGGACATGACATACCGGGGATGCGTGATTTCAATATGGTGAAATTCAAAAGGAAAGTCATAAGTTCCTCTCAGACGGTCTTCGTTTCGGTCCAGATCATGCAAAGCTTCAGTCCTCCCTTTTTAAAATTAATAGAAATTTTATAGATAATACTGAAAAAGTGAATATAATACTATTTTTTGCTATTATAACACAAGTAATTCTGTTTTGGCAAATGTATACTATAATCATCAAGGACGTACTTCAGGGGTGTGGCTGCCGAAGGGGGAGACTCCAGACGGCAACGGTGAGATTTACTGAAGCTCATCCCGGAATAAAACCAAAATGGAGGTAATGTAAATTATGGCAAAAAGCAGATTAATCGGAAGCTATCCTGTAATCGGAATCAGACCGACAATCGACGGACGTAGAGGCGCTCTGGACGTAAGAGGTTCTCTGGAAGAGCAGACCATGAACATGGCTAAGAACGCTGCTAAATTATTCGAGGAGAATCTGAAATACTCCAACGGCGAGCCGGTTAAAGTTGTTATCGCTGACTCCACCATCGGACGTGTCGGCGAAGCTGCAGCATGCGCTGACAAATTCCGCAAAGAAGGCGTTGATATTACCCTTACTGTTACACCCTGCTGGTGCTACGGTTCTGAGACCATGGATATGGATCCCCAGACCATCAAGGCTGTATGGGGCCTGAACGCAACAGAGAGACCCGGCGCTGTATATCTGGCATCTGTTCTGGCTACACATGCACAGAAGGGACTTCCGGCATTCGGTATCTACGGACATGACGTTCAGGATGCTGACGATATGACAATTCCGGAAGACGTAAAAGAAAAACTGTTAAGATTCGGACGCGCGGCAGTTGCTGCTGCTTCCATGAGAGGCAAATCCTATCTGCAGATCGGTTCCGTTACCATGGGTATCGGCGGATCCATCATTGATCAGGATTTCATCGAGTCCTATCTTGGAATGAGAGTAGAGTCTGTTGACGAGGTTGAGATCATCCGCCGCATGACAGAAGGCATCTACGATCACGCTGAATTCGAGAAAGCTCTGAAATGGGCGAAAGAGACCTGCAAGATCGGCTTCGACAAGAACCCGCCGGAACTGCAGATGACAGACGAGCAGAAAGAAGAACAGTTCGAGTTTGTTGTTAAGATGGCTGTTATTATCAAAGAGCTGATGAACGGCTGCGACAAACTGGATCCGAAATTCTCCGAGGAAGCGATCGGACACAACGCTCTGGCAGCTGGTTTCCAGGGTCAGAGACAGTGGACAGACTTCTATCCCAACGGAGACTTCGCAGAGGCTATGCTGAATACTTCCTTTGACTGGGAAGGCGCAAGAGAGCCCTACATCCTGGCAACAGAGAACGACGTACTGAACGGTCTCGGAATGATGTTCATGAAACTCCTTACCAACCGCGCGCAGATGTTCGCAGACGTTCGTACATACTGGAGCCCGGAAGCTGTTAAGAGAGTGACAGGATATGACCTTGAAGGCGTTGCAAAAGAAAACGGTGGTTTCATCCATCTGATCAACTCCGGCGCATGCTGTCTTGATGCCAACGGAGAGGCAAAAGATGAGAACGGAAACGCTGTTATGAAAGAATGGTGGAACGTAACTGAGGAAGATCAGAAAGCTATTATGGCTGCAACCACCTGGAACGCAGCAGACAACGGATACTTCCGTGGCGGCGGATTCTCCTCCAGATTCGAGACAAAGGCTCAGATGCCTGCTACTATGATCCGTCTGAACCTTGTAAAAGGTCTTGGACCGGTTCTTCAGATTGCTGAAGGATGGACAGTAGGCCTTCCGGCAGACGTATCCGATACACTCTGGAAACGTACTGACTATACATGGCCCTGCACATGGTTCACACCAAGATGCGACGGCAAAGAAGGCGCGTTCAAAGACGCTTACAGCGTAATGAACAACTGGGGCGCTAACCACGGAGCAATCTCCTACGGACATATCGGCGCAGACCTGATCACCATGTGCTCCATGCTGAGAATTCCGGTTTGCATGCACAACGTTCCGGAAGAGAAGATCTTCCGTCCGGCTGCATGGAACGCATTCGGAATGGACAAAGAGGGCGCAGATTTCCGCGCATGCAAGAACTACGGACCTCTTTACAAATAAGAAAAATAAGAAACCGTATACGAAAGAATTGTATACTCCTGGAAGGCTTTTCGGGCATTGCCCGGAAAGCCTTCTTTTTGCTGGATCTTCTTTTTGCTGGATCTTCTTTTTGCTGGATCTTCTTTTTGTGGAATCTTTTTTGTGGGTCGTTTTTACTGGAGCCTTTTATTTTTGTTAGGCTAATGGCCTGTTTCCATGATGATATGAATTTTTTCACTGAACCGAGAAAGGAAATTTTTGTATATAACATAATAATCAGAGATTGAAGATTCTGACAGAAGTTTACGGATGAAATAAGAAAATTAAGGAAAGTAACCGTAGAAAGGAGAGGAAGTTTACGGACAAAATGAGGAAATCTGGGAAAGTAACCGTAGAAAGGAGAGGAAGTTTACGGACAAAATGAGGAAATCCGAGAAAGTAACCGTAGAAAGGAGAGGAAGTTTACGGACGAAATGAGGAAATCGAGGAAAGTAACCGTAGAAAGGAGGGGAAGTTTACGGACAAAATGAGGAAATCCGGGAAAATAACCGTAGAAAGATGAGGAAGTTTACGGATAAAATAAGGAAACCAAGGAAAGTAACCGTAGATAGGCAAGCCAGTTTACGGTTGAGATGAGAAAACGGGGAATTTGAGTAGTTAGCGCATCTGATTCTATGAGAACATCTCGGTTTTTGTCGCACTATTTCGTGAAGTTTGTGGAAAAAGGGATTACCAAGGCAGGATATCTGTGATATTATAGCGTTAAACAAACATATCTATTCAGAAAAAGGGGACATGGAGAAAATCATGAAAAAAGCGGGGAGAATTTGTCTGGTTCTGATTCTGAGCCTTCTTTTTGCTGTGTCGGTATCCGCAGATGTTCAGAGCGGAAGGAAACCGGATTACAGAACAGACTATTATATGATTGTAGAATCAAAGGCAGGAGGCATTGATATATACGCTCAGCCGGATCTGGAATCTTCAAAGCTGAACGAAGAACTGATTCCAAATGGTACGGCGCTTCATATCGAAGGGGAAGTGGAGGATAAAAATGATCAGCGTACCTGGGGTTATGTGGAATATCATGGGATGAACGGCTATGTGCCGCTGGATGACTGCCGTCCGGCACAGAGCAGACAGGAAGCTATCGACTCAGAGCTGTATATTGCCGGAAAGGATAATGTTGATTATGATGCGGACTACGATGTAACGGCTTACGCAGAGGAAGGAAGCCAGAAGCTTTATCAGGGTCCCGGCGAAAAATATGGCGTTGTGCCCGGCTCCAAGGAGATAGAGAACGGAGAGATCCTTCATATCACACAGGATGCGGAGCTTGTGGATGGAAGCCGCTGGGGAGTTACCACAGTAGATGGAAAAGAAGGCTGGATAGATCTTGATAAGACGACTGAAGGAAAAGAAGAGCCGGAGCAAGCTGGTATATCTGTAAGAAAAGGCGAAGCACAAGCGACCGCCGCACCGGACAAAGTACTAGAGCAGAGTATCGAACCGGAAAAAACAGCCGGGGCGGGGACGATGACAGAATCAAAAGAGGCGGAGAAGCCGGAAGGAACATCCGAACCGAGAAGAGAAGAGAACTCAGAGCAGAGTACCGAACCGGAAAAAACAGCCGGGGCGGGGACG
>DWVA01000174.1 GCA_019120475.1 Candidatus Blautia intestinipullorum
GGAAAACGCGATTTCCGGTTCTGATCTTCTGCCGGGGCGCAGTCCGGGCTTTTTCTGAAAAAAGTCTTGCATAAAGCACCTGGAATGGGGTATAGTGTTGATATGCTATAAAGGAGGAAGATTCTTATGAAGAAATCCAGATTGTTGATCTTACTGGCAGGGCTTTCCATATTCGCGTCGGGCTGCGGCTTCAGCACCGGCGGGGAAGATTCCACCGTAACCGTAATACACGCAACGCCAACCCCCACACCTGCGCCGACTCCGGCGGCAACGCCAACTCCGGCGGCCACACCTACTCCGGCGCCGGTTGTTTCACCTACCGCGCTTGGCGTGAATATTGTAAAAAAAGACGCTACATATTATGCCACAACAGATGTGAACCTTCGTACAGACTGCAGTACGGATAATACGGCGGCTCCGGTCATTCAGGGCGTTCCGGCAGGCACGCAGCTTACCAGTACGGGAGTCAGCGAAGACGGTCAGTGGGTTGAAGTCAACTATAACGGAACTGTCTGCTACGCATCCGCGCAGTATGTATCCACTACGGCTCCGGCAGGCGCTGCTGCAGGTACAGCAGATGCGGCTGTCGCGACAACAGACACCGCTGCAGCACAGTAAAGAACAGGCCGGAAATCATCGGTTTCATTTCCCGGAAGGGAGGTCAGATGATTTCCGGCCTGTATTATGTCTGTTTATTCCGGATAGACAAGTCTGTCCGGTTTGATATCGTAAAGAACATTCTTTAAATATCTATCGGCCAGATATTTTGCCATTCCAAGATTCATATCCAGATAATTACCGCAGTCTTTTGGAGAAGCTCCCGGAATTTCCCCTTCGTAATCCCGGATGAATTCAAACATTTCCGTCATCAGACCGACAATATCTTTTGATTCGTAGTCTCCTGCCAGAAGAAGATAGTTTCCTGTCCTGCATCCCATAGGTCCCCAGTAGATGACTTTAGGGCCGAATTCCTTATGATTCCGGAGAAAAGTCGCAGCCAGATGTTCAATAGCGTGAAGTTCTGCTGTATTCATTACAGGCTCTTCGTTGGGAGATGTCATACGGATATCAAAAGTAGTGATGACCTGATCGCCAAGATAATCTTTTCTGGAAACGTAGATTCCGGGCTGAAGCTTAATATGGTCTATAGTAAAGCTGGCGATTTTTTTCATGTGATTTTTCCTCCTTAAAAAAACTTTTCATCTGTATTCTACCAAAGTCAGACCCAGGTGACAAGTAATTGACTTTATTTCAGCAGAATGTTACACTGTTAGAAGTCCGGCAGACAGAAAGAGGAAACGAGCGGAAAAGAGTACGGACAGAGAAGATTCAGGAAGTATTATGGAGGACGATCATGATAGATGGAAAAAAAGTACTGTTCAGCGGTATGCAGGCAACAGGAAACCTTACACTTGGAAATTACCTGGGAGCGCTGAAGAACTGGCTGACGTTAAGTGATGAATATGAATGTTTTTACAGTGTGGTGGATCTTCATTCCATTACTGTCCGTCAGAATCCGGCGGAGCTGAGAAAACGGGCGAGAAGCCTTCTGACCCTTTATATCGCGGCAGGGCTTGATCCGAAGAAAAACTGCATTTATTATCAGTCCCATGTCTCCGGCCACGCGGAGCTTTCATGGATTTTAAGCTGCTTTACCTATATGGGCGAGCTGAACCGTATGACGCAGTTTAAGGATAAAGCGGCAAAACACGCGGATAATATCAACGCCGGCCTGTTTACCTATCCGGTACTGATGGCGGCGGATATCCTTCTGTACCAGGCGGATGTGGTTCCCGTAGGCGTGGATCAGATGCAGCACCTGGAGCTGACAAGAAATATAGCGGAACGCTTCAATAATATTTACGGAGATGTCTTTACTGTGCCGGAGGCTTATGTGGGCAAGGTGGGAGCAAAGATCATGAGTCTTCAGGATCCTTCCAGGAAAATGTCAAAATCAGATGAAAATCCCAATGCCAGCATCTATCTGATGGACGATCCGGATACGATCATGCGCAAATTCAAGCGTGCGGTTACAGATTCCGAGGGATGCATCCGTTACAGCGAACAGCAGCCGGGAATCAAGAACCTTCTGGATATCTACTGTGCCTGCACAGGAAAAACGCCTCAGGAGGCGGTAAAGGAATTTGAAGGAAAAGGATACGGCGAGCTGAAGCCGGCAGTAGGAGAGGCTGTTATTTCTGTATTGAGACCTCTTCAGGAAGAGATGAAAAGGCTGTCGGGAGACAAGGCGTATATTGACTCTGTGATCAAAGAAAATGCGGAAAAAGCGAATTATTATGCAATGAAGACGCTGCGCAAGGTACAGCGAAAAGTCGGTTTTCCGGACAGGATCCGGTAAAGCGGTAAGAAATAAGGAGGAACAGCAATGAAATACAGGATATTTGCGGCGGCCTGCGCATTGATGATGGCAGCAGGTATGCTTACAGGATGCGGGAACAGCGGCGGTACGGCAGAAAAGGAAAGCAGTTCATCTTCTTCCGGAGAGGTAGCCAGTGAAGAAGAGACGGAAGCGGCAGGCTTCAGCGACGGGACAGATGAAGAGGGAACTGTTTCCGGAGAAACTGTCCTGGATACAAGCCAGGAGCTGACGGGGCTTCATCACGCAGAGATCAATATTGAAGATTACGGCACCATTGACCTGGAGCTTGACGCGGATACGGCGCCCATTACTGTGACAAACTTTGTGAAGCTGGCGCAGGACGGCTTCTATGACGGACTTACTTTCTGGCGGATCATGGACGGATTTATGATCCAGGGAGGAGACCCTAACGGAGACGGAACCGGAGGAGCGGACGAGAATATTAAGGGAGAGTTTGCGAACAACGGAGTGGAAAATGATATTTCCCATACAAGAGGTACCGTTTCCATGGCAAGAGCGGCAGATCCGGACAGCGGAAGCTCCCAGTTTTTCATTGTTCAGGCGGACAGCACTTTCCTGGACGGAGACTATGCGGCTTTCGGCCATGTGACAGATGGAATGGACGTTGTGGACAAAATCTGCAAGGACGCCAAGCCTACCGACAATAACGGCACCATTGAAAAAGACGAACAGCCGGTGATTGAAAGTATTAAGATCATAGACTGAAAAATCTGCAGAGAACGGGACAGTCATCCTCGAAGGAGGAGCTGTCCCGTTTTGCGACTGCCGGCGGCGGTCTGCGTCCGTCAGGCAAAGAGACCGCTGTGTTTTCGCCTACAAACGTATGATCAGTACAGGAATAGGTGGGTTATGGGGGCGGTTATAATAATCGCTGCGGATCACCAGATATTTTCTGGGATCCAGCCCGGACAGCCAGGAAAGTACAGCGTCTTTCTCCTCGAATCCGGAATCGCCGCCGCTGTAAATGCACAGAGAGATCAGTCCCCCTTTCTGAAGAAGAGAAAGGCTCTGTCTGAGCGCCGGAATCGTGGATCCGGCTTTTGTGGCCATGGAATGATCGCCTCCCGGAAGGTAGCCCAGATTAAAAACAATGCAGCTTACGGATCCCGGAGAAGCATAGCAGGAAATCCTTTCGTGAGAGTCCAGAAGAAGAGTATAGTTTTTGGGAGCATCTGCCTCCTGAAGCCGTTTCTCTGTAAGGAGGAGAGCCTCTTTTTGAACATCAAAGGCCAGAACCCTGCCGGAGGGCCCTGCCAGCATGCTCAGCAGCAGTGTGTCGTTTCCTTTTCCCATAGTTGCGTCAATGCAAAAATCTCCCGGCTGCACCTGTTCGCGGATAAAGCGGGCGCACCACTGGGTAATCTGATAATTTTTCATATGATTTTCCTTTCCTTTTGACGGCGGCGCCGGTACATGGAACACGGTTCCGGGTACAGGCGCGATTGTTACAGAAAACAAAAAGGTGTATAAAAATGCAAACAGATGAAAAATACATTGCATTTGTTTCCTATGCTGATTATAATATAACAGACATGTCTGGTACAGAGAAAGTTCAGAAAAAAGGAGGATTGAAGAAATGTTAAGAGGAAAAACAGTACTTCTGGCAGTTACCGGAAGCATTGCCGCATATAAAACCGCATATCTGGCCAGCGCGCTGAATAAGCTCCATGCGCAGGTACATGTGCTGATGACAGCAAACGCCACGAATTTCATCAATCCCATTACCTTTGAGACACTTACGGGAAATAAGTGCCTGGTGGATACTTTTGACCGGAATTTTCAGTTTCAGGTGGAACATGTATCGATCGCAAAGCAGGCGGACGTGGTGATGATCGCGCCGGCCAGCGCCAATGTGATCGGAAAGCTGGCTCACGGCATCGCCGACGACATGCTGACCACTACTGTTATGGCATGCAAATGTAAAAAAATTATTTCCCCTGCTATGAATACAAATATGTTTGAAAATCCTGTCGTCCAGGATAATCTTAAGATTCTGGAGCATTACGGCTATCAGGTGATCCAGCCGGCCAGCGGATATCTGGCCTGCGGAGATACAGGAGCCGGAAAAATGCCGGAGCCGGAAGTGCTGCTTTCGTATATCCTGAAAGAGATCGCTATGGAAAAGGATCTGGAGGGACGAAAGATCCTGGTGACGGCAGGGCCTACCCAGGAAGCTATCGATCCGGTCCGTTATATTACAAACCACTCTTCCGGAAAGATGGGATACGCCATTGCAAGACAGGCAATGCTCCGGGGAGCGCAGGTAACGCTTGTCAGCGGCCCCTGCTCCATTGCTCCTCCTCCCTTTGTGAAAGTAGTTCCTGTGATAACGGCAAAAGAGATGTTTCAGGCTGTAACTTCCATAAGCGGGGAGCAGGATATTATTATCAAAGCCGCGGCAGTGGCGGATTACCGCCCGGCCAGAGTGGCGGAAGAAAAAGTAAAGAAGCAGGATGGAAAAATGTCCATTGCGCTGGAAAAGACGGACGATATCCTTCAGTATCTGGGAGAACACCGCCGTCCGGACCAGTTTTTGTGTGGATTTTCCATGGAAACACAGAATATGATCCGTAATTCCAGGGCCAAGCTGGTAAAAAAGAATCTGGATATGGTGGCGGCCAACAATCTTAAGGTGGCAGGCGCCGGATTCCAGGGCGACACCAACGTACTGACCCTGATTACAAAGGATGAGGACGTATCACTTGAGCTTATGAGCAAAGAGGATGCAGCCAATATCATCCTGGATAAAATTCTCTCCATGCTGAAAGCGAGAGGAGTGTAACCCGTTCACCAGGAAGCGGGTGATATCAGCCCGCTGTTCCGCACCGTATTGTATCCCGGAAGGGAACGATAACAAGGAGGAATTCTCATGGAAACAAACAAAAAAGACACTCGTTGGATGGTCAGTGTTGCACTTATGGCTGCGATCGTCATTCTTCTGGCGAATACTCCGCTGGGAATGATACAGCTTCCGATCATTAAGGCGACAACTGTACATATTCCGGTAATTGTAGGAGCCATTCTTTTAGGCCCTTCTGCCGGAGTGATTCTCGGAGCGGTTTTCGGCATCTGTTCTCTGATCAGCAATACTATGGCGCCTACGCTTTTATCCTTTGCGTTCTCGCCTTTTTTAAGCACTACCGGACTGGCCGGAGTTCTGAAGGCCATATGGATTTCGGTGGGCTGCCGTATTCTGATCGGTCTGATTTCCGGATGGCTGTGGATCCTGTTCAGAAGGATAAAGCTAAATACATATTTATCACTTGTCATTACCGGATTTATCGGCTCCATGGTGAATACTGTTTTTGTAATGGGAAGTATTTATTTTCTGTTTGCCCAGGAATATGCCAGGGCTCAGGAAGTTGCCGTTACAGCAGTTTTCGGTCTGATCATGGGAACTGTTACGGCCTCCGGCATTCCGGAAGCAGTTGCCGCGGCAGTGTTGGTGGCAGCTCTTGGAAAGGCACTTTTGAAAGTATTTCAGGCCACTTGGAAGCGGCCGGCAAAACAGGCGGTATAATATATGATTTTAGCTATTGACATCGGAAACACCAATATTGTGGTTGGATGTATTGACAAAGAGAAAATTTATTTTATAGAAAGACTTTCCACTGTCCGGACCAAAACGGAGCTGGAATATGCCATCGATCTGAAAACAGTTTTGGATATATACCATATCAAGCGGACGGATATTGAGGGCTGTATTATTTCTTCCGTTGTCCCGCAGATCACTAATGTAGCCAAACTGGCTGCGGAAAAGATCCTCAAAAAAGAAGTACTGGTTCTGGGACCAGGAGTCAAGACAGGGCTGAACATCATGCTGGACAACCCGGGAGAGATGGGGGCGGACCGTGTAGCGGACGCTGTGGCGGCGCTGACCTATTATCCGGTGCCCCTGGTGATCGTAGATATGGGGACAGCCACTACGGTATCTGTGGTGGACGAGAAAAAACGCTATCTGGGAGGTATGATCCTGCCGGGAGTAAGAGTGTCTCTGGACGCCCTGATCTCCAGGGCATCTCAGTTAAGCGGGATCAGTATAGAAGAACCGAAGAAACTGATCGGAAAAAACACGGTGGACTGTATGAAAAGCGGAATCCTTTACGGAAACGCAGCCGCAGTAGACGGCATTATCGACCGGATCGAAGAAGAACTCGGGAAAAAGGTTACGGCGATCGCTACCGGCGGTATGTCGGGAAAGATCATTCCGCACTGCAAACGAAAGATCATTCAGGATGAAGATCTCCTTCTGAAGGGCCTTTTGGTAATTTACGAAAAAAATAAATAAGAACAGAAAACAGCCGTTTTCCTCCATATCCGGATTACCGCCGGATTGTGGAGGAGCGGCTGTTTTAGAATCTTTCCCAAATGTCGGAAGGGACAGGGGCAGTAACGCAGAGAGGCGCGCCTGTTACGGGACGGGTGAACGTAAGCTGGAAGGAGTGCAGCGGCTGACGGCTGAACCGGGAATAATCCGGACAGTAGAGATAATCCGCCGGAAGCGGATAGCCCAGATATCCCATATGTACCCGGATCTGATGAGTGCGCCCTGTTTCCAGATGGATTTCCAGAAGAGAATGTTCATGGCTGACAGCAAGCCGTTCAAAATGCGTAACAGCAGGATCGCCTGCCGAAAAATCCACCTGACGCTTGATCACAGAAGCGGATACGCGGCTTATGGGAGCGGATACAGTTCCTTTTTCGGGAGTTATCCCCTTTACCACCGCCAGATAAGTCCGGCGGATCAGCCTGTTTTTCATCTGTGCGGAAAGAATGGAGGCACTGAGGGGATTTTTCGCCAGGATCAGAGCGCCGGAGGTGTCTCTGTCCAGACGGTTGATGCAGCGGAAAGGACAGAGGAGTCCTTTTTCCTGAAAATAAGCGGCTACCCCGTTGGCAAGAGTATTTTCGTAATTGCCGAAAGAAGGGTGGACGGGCATATCGGCAGGCTTGCTGACAACAAGAATATCCTGGTCTTCATAGAGGATGGAAAGCTTCATAGGGACAGGGACAATGTTTTCTCCTGATTCCGTCTCCGGAACGTGTATCCGGAGAAGATCCCCCTCCCTGAGAGGAGCACGCCCTCCGGCATGGAGGCCATTTAAAAGAATGGCGTTTTTATCTGTTTTCATTGCGCTTAAAATATGTCTGGAAAATCCGTTTTTCCGAAGATATTCTAAAACAGCGAGACCT
>DWVA01000175.1 GCA_019120475.1 Candidatus Blautia intestinipullorum
ATATAAAGATGATATTTTTCCATTCCACGAACAGACCAGAGGGAAAACGATCACCTTTATTATTCAGATGGATGATGAACCGGGATTATTGTCCGGCGTGCTGCAGACGATCGCGCGCTTTCACGGAAATATCCTGACGATCCATCAGAGTATCCCTATTAACGGAATTGCGACCCTGACCCTTAGCGTGGATATTCTTCCGGGAGAGGGAAATGCGGAAGCAATGGTAGAAGAGATTGAACAGAGGGAAGGAATCCATTATCTGAAGATCCTGGGAAAAGAGTGAAAATGGATTTCTGCCGGAAATCAAAATAAGAGACAACAGTGGAGGGAAATATGGTAAATATTGCGGTATTAGGCTATGGTACAGTAGGAAGCGGCGTAGTGGAGGTGATCAACACCAACCATAAAAGCATCAATAAGCGCGCCGGTGCGGAAATTAATATCAAATATGTTCTGGATCTGCGGGATTTTCCGGGAGATCCTGTGCAGGAGATCCTGGTGCATGATTATGAGATCATTGCCAATGATCCGGAAGTAGATATCGTTGTAGAGGTCATGGGAGGGATCGAACCGGCTTATACTTTTGTAAAGCGGGCTCTGGAGTCCGGAAAAAGTGTCTGCACCTCCAATAAGGCCCTGGTAGCAAAACATGGTCCGGAACTTATGGAGATTGCCAGAGAAAAGGATATCAACTTCTTATTTGAGGCAAGCTGCGGAGGCGGAATCCCTATCATCCGTGCGCTGAACTCCTCGCTGACAGCAGACGAGATCGACGAGATCACCGGAATCTTAAACGGAACTACCAACTATATGCTTTATAAGATGAGCACGGAAGGTTCGGATTTTGACACTGTTCTGAAAGAGGCTCAGGAGAAGGGGTATGCGGAGGCTGACCCCACTGCGGATGTGGAAGGATACGATGCCTGCAGAAAGATTGCCATATTGTCCTCTCTTGCATATGGAAAATTCCTGAATTACGAAAATATTTATACAGAAGGAATCACAAAGATCACACCGGAGGATATGGCTTACGCTTCTGAACTGGGAATGTCGATAAAGCTTCTGGCAACCAGCCGTAAAATAGGCGGCGATTCCTTCTATGCAATGGTGGCGCCTTTCCTGGTCGGCAAGGAAAGCCCTCTTTACAGTGTAAACGATGTATTCAACGCTGTTTTTGTACATGGAAATGTTCTCGGAGACGCTATGTTTTACGGAAGCGGAGCCGGCAAGCTTCCTACAGCCAGCGCAGTTGTGGCGGATGTTGTGGATGAGGCAAAGCATCTTCACAGAAACATTATGACGAACTGGACGAGCCGCCCGCTGGAGCTTATGGACTTAAGCCAGGTAGAAGGAAGGTTTTTCGTGAGAGTAAAAGGGGCTACCGTGGAACAGGTGGAAGAGATTTTTGAATCTCCGCAGATCGTAAACCTGAAGCAGTTCCCGGGAGAGTTTGCCTTTATCACATCCTGTATGAAGCAGGGAGAATACCAGGAAAAAGTGAAAAAGCTTAATGGAAAAGTAATTGCCATGATTCGTGTGAAGGACTGAAGTCCGTCAGAGAAGGAGTGAGATTATTATGAAATATGTAGTGGTTTTGGGCGATGGAATGGCTGACTGGCCGCTGGAGAGCCTGAACGGCGGAACGCCTCTTTCCTGTGCGGAAACTCCGGCAATGGACGAGCTGGCGAAAATGTCAGAAATCGGTATGGTCGCAACTATTCCGGAAGGAATGGCGCCGGGAAGCGATACGGCCAATCTGTCTGTAATGGGATACGATCCCAGAAAATATTATACCGGCAGATCCCCTTTGGAAGCTCTGAGCATCGGGGTGGATATGAAGGACAGTGATGTGGTGTACCGCTGTAATCTTGTCACCCTGACAGAAGAGGATGCGCCATACGAAGAGCAGACGATTCTTGATCACAGTTCCGATGAGATCAGCACCGAAGATGCGGAAATCCTGCTGAGAGATGTATGCAGAGAGCTTGAAAACGAAACATATCGTTTTTATACAGGGACAAGTTACCGCCACTGCCTTGTATGGGATAAAGGGCAGGTACTGGAATTGACGCCGCCCCATGATATTCTTACCAGGAAGATCGGGGAATATCTCCCGGAGGATGAAACTCTCCGATATATGCAGAAGAGAAGCTATGAGATCCTGAAGGATCATCCTCTGAACAAAAAAAGGAAAGAGCAGGGACTGAATCCCGCCAACAGCTTCTGGTTCTGGGGTGCGGGAACGAAACCGATCCTTACCTCCTTTGAGAACATTTATCATAAAAGAGGTGTAATGATCTCCGCTGTGGATCTCCTCAAGGGAATTGCCGTAGGAGCGGAAATGGACCGTATTGAGGTGGAAGGAGCAAACGGAGGTCTTCATACCAATTATGAGGGTAAGGCAAAAGCCGCTGTGAAGGCTCTTACGGAGCAGGGATATGATTTTGCCTATATTCATGTGGAAGCTCCTGATGAGATGGGACACCAGGGAAGTGTGGAAAAGAAAATACAGGCAATTGAATATCTGGATCAGAGACTCATCCGTCTGGTAAAAGAGGGACTGGACGCCTTCGGGGAGGATTACCGGATGCTGATCCTGCCGGATCATCCCACGCCTATCAAAGTCCGTACGCATGTGGCGGAGCCGGTTCCTTATCTTCTTTACGACAGTACTAAGCCCCAGGAACATACCTGGCATTATAATGAAAAAGAAGCCGCAGAAAGCGGGAATAAAGTGACCCATGGATGGGACATGATGAAGTATCTGTTTTCATGAGGTATGAAAGCAGATTCGGGAGGAAACTATGTTAATTGTGAAGAAATTCGGCGGAACTTCCGTGGCAAATAAAGAGAGGATCTTTCATGTTGCAGGAAGATGCGCGGAAGAATACAAAAAAGGAAACGACGTGGTGGTTGTTCTTTCCGCCATGGGAAAATATACAGATGAGCTGATCGCTATGGCGGAGGATATCAATGCCAAACCCCCGAAGAGGGAGATGGACATGCTGTTTACTATAGGAGAGCAGATGTCTGTAGCATTAATGAGCATGGCTCTGGACAGTATGGGAATCCCGGCAGTTTCCCTCAATGCTTTTCAGGTGGCGATGCACACCACAAGCGTTCACGGCAATGCCCGTCTGAAGCGGATTGATACAGAACGTATCCGCAGAGAACTGGAAAGCCGCAGGATCGTAGTGGTTACCGGATTCCAGGGAATCAATAAATATGACGATTATACGACTCTCGGAAGAGGGGGATCCGATACGACTGCGGTGGCTCTCGCGGCGGCGCTCCATGCGGATGCCTGCGAAATTTATACGGATGTGGACGGCGTTTACACCGCAGATCCTAGAAAAGTGCCAAATGCCAGAAAACTTAAAGAGATCACTTATGACGAAATGCTGGATCTGGCGACTCTGGGAGCAGGGGTGCTTCATAACCGTTCCGTGGAGATGGCGAAAAAGTACGGAGTGCCGCTGGTGGTGCGCTCCAGTCTGAATGACAGTGAGGGAACTGTGGTAAAGGAGGAAGTTACAGTGGAAAGAATGCTGATCAGCGGAGTGGCTCTTGATACGGACGCCGTGAGGATCGCGGTAATCGGCCTGAAGGATGTGCCTGGAATGGCATTTAAATTATTTGATGTTCTGGCCAGAAAGCATATCAATGTGGATGTGATCCTGCAGTCCATTGGACGTGCCGGCACAAAGGATATTTCTTTTACCGTAGATAAAAAAGATCTGGACGACGCGGTAGCGGCCCTTGAAGAAAATCAGGCAAGGCTGGGATATAAGGAGCTTCATTCAGAGAGAAACATTGCCAAGCTTTCCATCGTAGGAGCGGGAATGATGAGCAATCCGGGCGTGGCTGCAAAAATGTTTGAGAGTCTTTATAACGAAGGGGTCAACATTAATATGATCTCTACTTCAGAGATCCGCGTAACCGTTCTCATAGATGAAAACGACGGTGTCCGCGCCATGAACGCAGTGCATGACGCTTTTAATCTGGCGGATTGAAAAGGTGAGAAAGAAAAGTAATGCAGACTGTCAAATGACAGTCTGTTTTTTCTCTTTTACCCAATGAGCCTGGTACATGATCGTTATATCTGACCGAACAGATATTTACCGGAAATGAATCAAAAAATTATGGAATTGCAGGGGGAATTCCGATATAATAAATAAAAAGGTCAGGAGGTAAAGATAATATGAAAAAGAAATTATTAATATGGATGCTTGCGGGATGTATGGCAGCTGCCATGCCCGCCACTGTGCTGGCTGCGGAAAATGTGGAGGAATCCGGAACAGAGACGGAAGCGGGAACGGCAGAACTTGGAGATGATATTTACAGTTTTCAGGTGATGTTTGACGGAGATCTGCTGAAGCTGCCCATGAGCTGTGATGAACTTATTTCTATGGGCTGGCAGGCTGAGAATCCTGAAGATCTGGATACTATGGTGCAGACCAATTCTTACATAACGGGCGTAAGATTTGTAAAAGGGAATTATTATATTTCGGCGGATATACTGAACCTGGGAATCAATGAAGAACCGGCCAGCAAGTGTCTGATTGGCGGCATCGAGGTTGACGCTAGCGGAGCTGTCCATGAAAATATCGGACAGAAGATCGAACCCGGCATCGCAATGCTTCCGGGAAATATTGAAGTAGGAACAGCGACAATAGAGGATATCAAAGCTGCCTACGGAGAACCCACCGATACGCACGAAGATGAAGTATATACAGTGCTTACCTATGATAAAGACAGTTTTCAGGATATCACTCTGACTGTCTATCAGGAAACAGGAACTCTTCTTGAAGTGGACATGCAGAATTTCGTGGAACCGGAAGATTTCGATCCGGGAACAGTCAGCGGGGAAACTCCGTCCATTGTGTCAGATTATAAGGAGCCTTCTGCTCTGGGTGATGATCTTATGGATCCCACAGTGGAATTCATGGGTGATCTCTATCAGCTTCCGGCGCCAGTTTCTGCCTTTGAGGCCAACGGCTGGGTGATCCAGGATGCGGAAGAAGGCGCCTATGTGGAAGGTGGCGGACTGGAGTTTATCGATATGATGAAGGAGAACCAGACAGTACGATTCTCTGTATATAATTTTACAGAGAATGCCGTTGCCCTGTCAGACTGCTTTGTCCAGGAGCTATCTTTTGCAACTTATGATCCGGAGATCATCGACATGAAGCTGGGCGGCGGTGTGACTCTGGGAGTATCCAAAGATGATCTGAAGACTATGGCTGAAGCGAAGGGATACGTGTACGAGGCGGAAGGAGATTACGTCAATATTTATAAGAATGAAAATTCCGGACTTGACGATTATCTCAGCTTCTGGTTTAATAGTGACGAAGATCCTGATAAGGCGTCAGGCATTACCGTTCATCATGAAGTTCTGAAGAATTCCTGATATTCAGGGCAGAACCTGCGGGCATATTTTGCATCGTCTGCAGCGGAGAGATTTTCCTTATCAGATAAGAAACGTATAAAAATCAGAAGGACCGGCCGTGATACAGATGGCCGGTCCGAACAGGACTGGAGACGAGAATGAGTAAAAACAGGAAATACTGGAAACTGCATGCAAAGGAAAGTTTAAGAGGAAACTGGGGATTGGCCATAGGAGGAATGCTTCTCTCATCGGCAGTAAATCTGATAGGAAATTATATGGCTTCCGGGCTGTTTCCCGGGGAGACGATTCCGGCACTTTTGATGAGCCAGGCATTCCTGTTTATTGTGTCTCTGATCGGGATGATCTTTTCCACAGGGTACAGTTATATGCTTTTGAATATGTCCAGGGGCAGGAGATTCGGGCTTGGGGATCTGCTCTATATGTTCCGGAACCAGCCGGACAGGGTGCTGGTAGCGGGTCTTGTGCTGTCGCTGATTGATACGATTCTGATGCTGCCCCTTAATTACTGGACGATCATGACAAGTCCTGAAGCCCAGACTTTAGACGCGCAGGTGTCCTGGCTGCAGACGGCCATGGCGCTTCTTGTTTTGGGAATGGTTCTGGGCGTGATCTTTAAGATTCCGCTGGTTCTGACATTTTATCTCCTGGCGGATAATGGAGAAATGGGCGGTCTGGAAGCGCTGAAAACCAGCGTTCGTCTCATGCGGGGAAAGAAGTGGAAATACTTTGTTCTTGAACTTAGTTTCCTGCCTCTGATCATTTTATCCGCTTTTACGCTTTATATCGCTTTTTTGTGGCTGCTGCCCTATATGCAGGCGGTGGAGACAGCTTTTTATATGGACGCATTAGGAGAATTTGACAGACCGCAGCCAGAGGAATACCCGGAAAACAGCCTTCCGGAAATCCATCTGGAAGACGATTATAACGCAGAGGCATAACAAATCTACTTGGAGGAAGACATGGATATTATTCTGGAAATTACAAAGGAGCTGTCTGTAGAGCGCTGGCAGGTGGAAGCAGCGGTAAAACTGATCGACGAAGGATGTACGATCCCGTTTATTTCCCGTTACCGAAAGGAGGCCACAGGCTCTCTGAATGACGAACAGCTCCGTGCTCTTCATGAACGGCTCCTGTATCTTCGCAATCTGGAAGAGAAGAAGGCGCAGGTTCTTGGCAGCATTGAGGAACAGGGCAAACTGACGGAAGAGTTGAAAAAGCAGATCATGGAAGCCCGAACACTGGTAGTTGTAGAGGACTTATACCGTCCTTACCGGCCAAAACGCCGGACCCGCGCCACGATCGCGAAGGAAAAGGGACTTGGGCCTCTGGCGGATATCCTGATGCTCCAGATGACAAAAAAATCCATGCAGGAGGAGGCAAAAGCCTTTTTGTCTGCGGAAAAAGGCGTAGAGACAGAAGAAGACGCCATAAACGGCGCCAAGGATATTCTGGCAGAGTACATTTCCGACGAGGCGGATTACAGAATATATATCCGGAAGCTGACATCAAAAAAAGGAACGGTGGTCTCAGCGGCGAAGAAGCCGGAAGAAGCTTCTGTGTACGAAATGTACTATGAATTTGAGGAGCCTGTCAGAAAACTGGCGGGGCATCGTGTTCTTGCCCTGAACCGCGGGGAGAAAGAAAAGATTCTTACCGTAAAGATTACTGCTCCGGAAGAGGAAATCCTCGGATGGCTCTGCCGTCAGGTGATCAAAAAGGATAATCCCAACACGACGCCTGTTCTGAAGGAAGTAGTGGAGGACAGCTATAAACGTCTGATCGCTCCCGCCATTGAGAGAGAGATCAGAAATGACCTTACAGAAAAGGCGGAAGACGGAGCGATCCGTGTATTCGGCAAAAATCTGGAACAGCTTCTGATGCAGCCTCCTATCGCGGGAAGAGTAGTTCTGGGATGGGATCCCGCGTTTCGTACCGGATGCAAGCTGGCAGTGGTGGATCCTACCGGAAAAGTGCTGGATACCACTGTTATTTATCCTACGGCGCCTACTTCTGAGGCTAAGATCCGCGCGGCAAAGGATACTCTGAAAAAGCTGATAAAGAAATACAACATTTCACTGATCTCTCTTGGAAACGGCACAGCCTCAAGAGAATCCGAACAGATCATTGTAGAGCTTCTGAAGGAGATTCCCGAGAAGGTTTCCTATGTGATCACAAATGAGGCCGGCGCATCTGTATATTCTGCCAGCAAACTGGCTACAGAGGAATTTCCGAACTTTGACGTGGGACAGAGAAGCGCCGCGTCTATTGCCAGAAGGGTTCAGGATCCTCTGGCGGAGCTGGTCAAAATTGATCCCAAGTCTATCGGCGTGGGACAGTACCAGCATGATATGAAACAGAAAAAACTGGGCGAAGCTCTTACAGGAGTTGTCGAAGACTGTGTGAATAAAGTAGGAGTGGATCTGAATACTGCGTCTGCCTCCCTTCTGGAGTATATTTCCGGAATAAGCAAAGCCATTGCGAAAAACATTGTTCTTTACCGGGAGGAAAACGGAAGGTTTGAAAGCAGGCAGGAGCTTCTTAAAGTGGCGAAACTGGGACCAAAGGCCTTCCAGCAGTGCGCCGGCTTTATGAGGATCACCGGGGGCAAAAACCCTCTGGATTCCACCAGCGTACATCCGGAAACCTATGAGGCGGCCACAAATCTTCTGACAAAACTTGGCTTCACACCAAAGGATGTGGAAGAGAGAAAACTTTCCGGTATTTCCAGTCAGATCAGGGACTATAAGAAGACGGCGGAAGAGCTGGGAATCGGGGAGATCACTCTCCGGGATATCGCAAAAGAGCTGGAAAAGCCTGCCAGAGATCCCAGAGACGAAATGCCAAAGCCTGTACTCCGCACAGACGTGCTGGATATGAAGGATCTCAAAGAGGGTATGATCCTGAAAGGGACAGTGAGGAATGTGATCGACTTCGGCGCTTTTGTGGATATCGGCGTTCACCAGGATGGCCTTGTCCATATTTCTGAGATCAGCGACAAGTTTATCAAACATCCTCTGGAAGCGGTAAGCGTAGGGGATGTAGTCGATGTCCGTGTTCTGGGCGTGGATCTGAAGAAAAAGAGAATCAGCCTTTCCATGAAAGGAATTAAATAACAGGCAGCGCGGGGCTGTCAAAAACAAAAACCCTGCCGTATTTCATTTTCATCCTTTTTCAAAAACAGATGTTCTGAAATGCGGCAGGGTTTTCTTCTGTTCTGTATTTGCCGGGTTATATCAGCTTAACAGCGCAGCATCGTTGGAAAATTCCTGGCCGCTGGCTTTTTCAAACTGATCCAGAAGGTTGCGTACAGTCAGCTTTTTCTTTTCTTCGCCCTCGATATCAAGAATGATCTTTCCCTCCATCATCATGATCAGACGGTTGCCGTGTACGATGGCGTCGTGCATATTGTGGGTGATCATCAATGTGGTGAGGTGATCGCGATTTACGATCTTCTCAGTGATATCAAGTACTTTGGCCGCTGTCTTGGGGTCCAGGGCAGCCGTGTGTTCGTCCAGAAGCAGAAGCTTCGGTTTTTTCAATGTTGCCATAAGGAGAGTCAGCGCCTGACGCTGGCCGCCGGAAAGAAGTCCTACTTTAGAAGTGAGGCGGTCCTCCAGCCCAAGATCCAGGATCTTCAGAAGTTCTCTGTATTCGTCACGTTCCTTCCTGGTGATGCCGGCGCGCAGGGAACGGAATTTTCCCCGGCGTTTGGCAAGGGCAAGATTTTCTTCGATTTCCATGGTAGCCGCTGTGCCGGTCATGGGATCCTGGAACACACGTCCAAGATAGGCAGCTCTTTTATGTTCAGAAAGCTTGGTGACATCGTTTCCATCGATGACGATCTTTCCTTCATCTACCAGCCATGTTCCGGCCACCGCGTTCAGCATGGTGGATTTGCCTGCTCCGTTTCCGCCGATAACGGTAACGAAATCTCCCTCCTTCAGTGTCAGGGAAAGACCGTTTAAGGCGACTTTTTCGTTGATCGTTCCGGGATTAAAAGTTTTGTATATGTTTTTCAGCTCAAGCATTCTTGTTTCCTCCCCGTTTGATTGGTTTTGAGAAGTATTTCGCTTTCCAGTAGGGAACCGCCAGGAAGACGGCTACAACGATAGCGGAGAGCATCTTGAGAAGATCCGTGTCGATACCCATCCAGATAACCGCCTGGAGAACCAGATAGTAAAGGATCGAACCGATTACCACGCTTACAAGACGCAGGGCGAAATTCCGGAAGATACGGCCGAAAATGGCTTCTCCTATAATGACTGCCGCAAGGCCGATAACGATGGCGCCCCTTCCCATATTAACGTCCGCAAATCCCTGGTATTGGGCGAGAAGCGCGCTTGAAAGTGCAACAAGCCCGTTGGAGAGCATAAGGCCGAGAACCTTGCTCACGTCAGTATTGATTCCCTGTGCCCTGGACATGTTGGGATTGCATCCGGTAGCGCGCAGGGAACAGCCAAGCTCCGTACCGAAAAACCAGTAGAGAAGGGCGATCAGCACAACGATAAAAATCGCCACGATCAGAATGGTGTTCTGATAAAACGGAACATCCTTGATATAGCGCAGAGAAACAAGGAGATCATATTTGTTTACATTGACAGCCTGATTCGCCTTTCCCATGATCTTCAGGTTTACAGAGTAGAGAGAAAGCTGTGTCAGGATTCCGGCCAGGATAGCGGGGATCCCCATGACTGTGTGAAAGATCCCGGTGGCCAGTCCGGCCAGCATTCCGGCTCCTGTAGCCGCCAGCATGGAGATCCAGATGTTATGTCCGCTCATCAGCATCATGATGCAGACAGCGCCTCCGGTACACATGGTTCCATCCACGGTAAGGTCGGCGATATCCAGGATGCGGAAGGTAAGATAGACGCCGATCGCCATAATGCCCCAGATAAGCCCCTGGGCGGCGGCTCCCGGCAGCGCGTTTATTAAGCTCATAATTTCCATAGGGATGTCCTCCTGTATGAACGCACAGACAGCGAGAAAGGAAAATCCCTTCTCGCTGAGAGTGTTTATATGTTTTCATATCTTATTTCTTTTATTGTCTGACAATAACGGTTTCTGTAAGCACACAGGTCATTCAGCGGCCTCGGCTGTATCCTCAGCGGCGCCTTCATCTGCAGCTTCTTCTGTATCCGCAGTATCTGCGGTTTCTTCTGTCTCTGCAGTATCGGCTGTATCCTCAGCGGCAGCGTCGTCAGCTTCCGCTTCCTCGCCGATCGCCACATAATCGTCCGGTACCTCTACGCCAAGCTCTTCACAAAGCTCAGGATTATATTTCTTGGTAAAGTTCGGAGCGTATTCAATAGGCATGGTGGAAATATCTTCACCGTCCTGAAGGATGCGGACAGCCATTTTTCCTGTGGCAACACCAAGATCATAATAATCAATGGAAAGAGTTGCAACGCCGCAGCCCTCGCAGATGCCTTCCTCACCGGCAATGATGGGAACTCCTGCAGGAGCGCAGATATTGTTGATGATCTCTGTGTTGGAAGCTGCTGTGTTGTCCGTAGGCACATAGATCACATCGCTTTCAGAAGATGCTGTCGTCACAACAGAAGAAAGGTCGTTGGAATCTGAGAACGCATAGTATTCACAGGTATAGCCTAATTCTTCCAGAGCAGCCTTCACGGTATCCACCTGATACTGAGAGTTGGCTTCCGCGGAACAGTAAAGAAGTCCTACATTCTTGGCGTCCGGAAACAGCTCGTTCAGCATAGCTGCCTGCTGATCCAGAGGAGCCAGGTCGGAGGTACCGGAAACATTCCCGCCTACTGTGCCGTCAAAGTCATCCAGATCCAGAGCAACTCCATATTCCGTTACGGAAGTTCCGAGAATAGGAATATCGCTGGTTCCCGCAACTGCCGCCTGAAGAGCAGCCGTGGCGTTGGCAAGGATCAGATCCACATCGTCGGAAACAAAATCATTGATAATAGTAGAACAGGTATTGGAATCTCCCTGGGCGTTCTGTTCATCAAAGGTAACCTTATCGCCGAGGGCTTCCGTTACGGCGTCCTTAAACCCCGTAGTGGCAGCGTCCAGCGCTTCATGCTGTACAAGCTGGCAGATACCGATGGTATATGTATCATCTGCAGCATAAACGCTGACACCGCTTAATCCTGCAGCCATGGAAGCGGATAATGCCACTGCTAAAATTTGCTTTTTCATTCTGAAATCCTCCTCTTTTATACCTTTTATGCCTTACATATAAAATATAAGGAATGGTTCTGATTTTTGTAGTATAACGCTTTAAAGCTCAAAAGTCAAGGCGGAAAGAAGAACTACAAAAAAAATTAGCTATGCTTAAAAATAGTAAGAATCTTCTAATTATATTGACAATTTTTGCTGTTTTCGGTATGATAAAAGTACTTACAAAGAGGCGTAACGCGGTGGGTGTTGGGCCTCTTTTGTTTCCCTGGTTCTCTGACGGGGCGATTCGCGCGAAAGAATGGAGCTTTTCCTTTCTGCAGAGCCGCGGGCTTCCGGAGATAGAGCAGGGATGAAGTATTGAAGCGGAAAGACCCGCTTTGTTCTTATCTAAAAACACCCGGAAAGAAGGAGGAAAGAAGGATGAAGAAATTATTAGCAATTGGTCTTGCCGCAGCCATGGCTGTGACAATGGCAGCACCTGTGTACGCATCTGAGGGAGAGGGCATTGCCAAGGAGGATCTGAAGATCGGAATCATCTACATCGGAGATGAAAATGAGGGATACAGTGCGGCCCATATGGCAGGTATCGATGAGATGGTGGAGACTCTGGGACTGGATGATTCTCAGGTTATCGAGAAAACACTGATCGGTGAAAATGAAGCCTGCTATGACGCGGCCTGCGACCTGGCTGACCAGGGGGCGCAGATTGTCTTTGCGAACAGTTTTGGACATGAGACTTATATTCTGCAGGCAGCGGCGGAATATCCGGAAGTACAGTTCTGCCACGCAACAGGAACACAGGCTGCATCCAGCGGACTGTCCAATATGCACAACTATTTTACAAACATTTATGAATCACGTTATGTTTCCGGCGTAGTAGCCGGCCTGAAGCTCAATGAAATGATCGAGGATGGAACGATCACGGAAGACACTGCGAAAATAGGTTATGTAGGAGCATTCCCGTATGCAGAGGTTATTTCCGGCTACACCTCTTTCTATCTGGGAGCCAAGAGCGTATGCCCGTCTGTGACAATGGAAGTAAAATATACCAACAGCTGGGCAAGCTTTGACCTTGAAAAAGAATGTGCGGACGCTCTGATCTCCGACGGCTGCGTACTCATCAGCCAGCATGCGGATACTACAGGAGCTCCTACTGCATGTGAAGCGGCAGGCGTACCCTGCGTTGGATACAACATTGACATGACCTCTGTTGCTCCGAATACTGCTCTGACTTCCGCGTCTATCGACTGGGGCGTATATTATACCTATGCGGTACAGTGCATGATCGACGGAACTCCTATCGACGTTGACTGGTGTAAAGGCTTTGCAGAAGGCGCAGACAAGCTGACTCCTCTCAATGAAGCAGTTGTTGCAGAAGGCACCGCAGAGAAGGTTGAAGAAGTAGAGAACGCGATCATCGACGGATCTCTTCATGTATTTGATACTTCTACATTTACTGTGGATGGAAAAGAAGTTACCACATATGAGAAGAACGGCATCGAATACATTTCCGACGGATATTTCCATGAATCCGAGTACGGTTCCGCTCCGGCATTTGATCTTGCCATCGACGGAATCACTTCTATCGTAGAAGAATAAGCATAAAAATGGGCGGAGCTGCTTGCCAGCAGCTCCGTTTTTCTGATAAAATTCAAATATCAGAGGCTTTCGGAAAAGAAGGCTTTTGATCTTTGGATTCTATCCTGTTTTCGATAGGAGTTCTGCCAATAATAGAATACCGGACAGTGCAAAGCGCACTGCAGGAATACACAGAAGGAGGGAATGGAAGTGGGAGACAATTATGCTCTTGAACTGAAACAGATCACAAAGCGTTTTGGTTCTGTGCTGGCGAACGACCATGTGGATCTCACTCTGAAGAAATCAGAGATTCTCGCGATCTTGGGAGAGAACGGAAGCGGCAAGACAACGCTGATGAATATGATCTACGGAATTTATTATCCGGATTCCGGGCATATTCTGGTAGACGGCAAAGAGGTGACGATCCGTTCTCCGAAGGATTCGTTTGCTCTTGGGATCGGTATGGTACATCAGCATTTTAAACTGGTGGACGTGCTGACAGCGGCAGAAAATATTATTCTCGGCCTTCCGGGAAAACAGATGCTGAATATGAAGAAGGTGACAGAGGAGATCCAGGTGCTTCTGGACAAATACGGATTCGATCTGAACCTGTCTGAAAAAATCTACCAGATGTCGGTTTCCCAGAAGCAGACGGTGGAAATTGTAAAGATGCTTTACAGAGGAGCCCGTATCCTGATCCTGGACGAGCCTACCGCTGTGCTGACGCCGCAGGAAGCGGACCGCCTTTTTGATATTCTGCGCAATATGAAAAAAGACGGCTGCTCCATTATTATCATCACGCACAAACTCCAGGAGGTGCTGGCTCTTTCCGACAGAGTGGCAATTCTCAGAAAGGGACGTTACATAGACACAGTGGAGACTGCCAAAACAAATGTACAGAGCCTTTCCGAGATGATGGTAGGAGCAAAAGTGGATCTGGACATTGAACGGCCGGAGCCGGAAAATATGAAGAAGCGTCTGGAGATCAAGGGCCTTACCTGCAAGGACAAAGAGGGGGTCAAGACTCTGGATGATGTGGACGTTACTGTAAACAGCGGAGAGATCCTGGGTATCGCAGGTATTTCCGGAAGCGGCCAGAAGGAGCTTCTGGAGGCTGTAGCCGGCCTGCAGGGGTCAGAAAGCGGGCAGATTCTCTTCTATGACGACGACGGAAGCCAGAAGGATCTGGCAAAGATGAATTCCGTAGAGATCCATGAGCTGGGCGTAAGCCTTGCCTTTGTGCCGGAGGACCGTATCGGTATGGGACTTGTAGGCGATATGGATATGACGGACAATATGATGCTCAGAAGCTACCATGACGGAAAGGGAGCTCTTCTGGACCGGAAGGGTCCCAGGAAGCTGGCGGCAGAGATCAAAGACCAGCTTGAGATCATGACTCCCAGCATTTCTTCTCCGGTCCGCCAGATGTCAGGAGGAAATGTTCAGAAGGTCCTTGTAGGAAGAGAGATCGCACAGAATCCCAAAGTCCTTATGGTTGCCTATCCTACCAGGGGCATTGACATTAATTCTTCCCACACTATATACCGGCTTCTGAACGAGCAGAAAAAGCATGGCGTGGCGGTGATCTGCGTGATCGAGGATCTTGACGTTCTTCTTGCTCTCTGCGACAGGATCGCGGTGCTTTGCGGCGGCAGAGTCAGCGGAGTGGTGGACGGAAGGACAGCTACAAAAGAGGGAATCGGACTTCTGATGACGAAACATGAAAAAGGAGGGGAAGAGTAATGCATAAAGAACCTTTCTTAAAAATGTCCAAGCGTGATCACATTGGCTGGCAGAAACGGCTTCTGATCCGCATTATCGCCCTGGTCCTGGCGCTGATCGTCTGTGCGGGCGTGATATTTGCTCTGGTAAAGATGAACCCCATGGACGTATACAAAGCCATCTGGGACGGCGCCCTGGGTTCCGAGCGCCGGGTATGGCAGACACTTCGTGATACGATGGTGCTTTTGTGTATTTCCATCGGTTTGGCTCCTGCTTTTAAGATGCGCTTCTGGAATATCGGAGCGGAGGGACAGATCCTGATCGGAGGCGCCTGTGCCGCTGCAGCTATGATCTATGCGGGAGACGCCATGTCTCCGGTGCTGCTTCTGATCGTAATGTTTATTGCCAGTATGATAGGCGGTATGATCTGGGGAATTATCCCGGCAGTGTTTAAGGCATACTGGAATACAAACGAAACGCTGTTCACCCTGATGCTGAACTATGTAGCCATGCAGGTAGTGACTTACTGTATCGTATTCTGGGAGAATCCCAAGGGTTCCAACACGGTGGGGATCATCAACCAGGCTACTCAGGCGGGATGGCTTCCGGAGTTGTTCGGACAGAAATACGGGTGGAACCTGCTGATCGTACTTGTTCTTACGGTAGTAATGTTTATTTATCTGAAGTACAGCAAACAGGGATATGAGATCGCCGTTGTAGGCGAGAGCGAGAACACGGCCAGATATGCGGGCATCCATGTAAAAAGAGTCATTATCCGCACCATGGCTATTTCCGGCGCGATCTGCGGAATCGCCGGCTTTGTTATCGTCAGCGGCGCCAGCCATACGATCTCCACTATGACTGCGGACGGAAGAGGATTCACAGCGATCATCGTTGCCTGGCTGTCCAAATTCAATACGTTTATCATGCTGGCGGTATCCTTTGGTATTGTATTCATGCAGCAGGGAGCTGTTCAGATCGCTTCTCAGTACGGGCTGAACGAGAACGCCTCGGACGTTATTCTGGGAATCATTCTGTTTTTCCTGATCGGCGCGGAATTCTTTATCAACTATAAACTGGAGCGTACAAAGAAATAGGAGGAAGATGCGATGAGTGTACTTATTATCTTTATTCAGAAAGCCATTGTGCAGGGCATCTGTATCCTGTATGGTGCGCTGGGAGAGATCATGACGGAGAAATCCGGAAACCTGAACCTTGGTATCCCGGGAATCATGTATATGGGCGGCATTGCCGGACTGATGGGAGCTTTTCTCTACGAAAAAGACAACCCGGATCCCAATGCTCTTGTAGGCGTTCTGATCTCATTTTTATGTGCTTTTATCTGCGCGGCCATCGGCGGCCTTATCTATAGTGTGCTGACGATCACGCTTCGCGTAAACCAGAACGTAACCGGTCTTGCGCTGACGATATTCGGTACCGGCTTCGGAAACTTCTTCGGCGGTTCCATTTCCAAGTTGGCAGGCGGCGTAGGACAGATTTCTGTAAAAGTAACAGGAAGCGCTTACACGGCGAAGATTCCCGGGCTTTCCAAGATCCCGGTGCTGGGGGATCTGCTTTTCAGCTACGGTTTTATGACTTATCTCTGCATTATTGCGGCGGTGGTGCTTTCCGTTTTCCTGTTCCGTACAAGATACGGGCTGAATCTTAGAGCTATTGGCGAAAGTCCGGCCACAGCAGACGCCGCGGGCATCAACGTGACCAAGTATAAGTATCTTGCGACCTGCATCGGCGCAGGTCTTGCAGGTCTTGGCGGACTGTACTTCGTTATGGAGTATTCAGGCGGGACATGGACGGACAACGGTTTCGGAGACCGCGGATGGCTGGCGGTAGCTCTTGTTATCTTTGCTCTCTGGAAACCATTGAACGCAGTCTGGGGCGCTTTCCTTTTCGGCGCGCTGTATATTCTTTATCTGTATATTCCGGGTCTGGGAAGAAGTATGCAGGAAGTTTTCAAGGCGCTGCCTTATGTGGTTACCATCATCGTTCTTGTGATCACCAGCTTCCGTAAGAAGAAGGAGCACCAGCCTCCGGCGGGACTGGGACTTCCGTACTTCCGTGAGGAGCGATAAAAAAATACTTTGTATGTGCAGACAGAAGCCTGCGGGATGATCTCCCGCAGGTTTTCTTTTGGACTGACAGGAGATCGGGCGCTGTTTTTTGCATTACTTTCCTTTTGTATGAGGATTCAGATATAAAACAAATGTCAACCATATAAAATAAATAAGTTGACAATTGCGGGCGCATATGTTATTCTTTGGCCATTGGAGGCGAAAGGATCAATGTATAATTTACAGGCAGATAAAAATTCTATAGAGAAACTGACGGAAAAAATCCTTGACGGATACCGTATGGGGCGGAAGGATGATTTTGGGGTTCTTCTGACCGCCCCGCTGGAGGCCGTATGTGAAGGAGCAGACGCCATCCGTCGGAAATTCTGCGGGAATAAGGCGGATCTGTGCACCATTGTCAACGGCCGCAGCGGACGCTGCAGTGAAGACTGCCGTTTCTGCGCCCAGTCCTGCCGGTATCCTACCAGCGCACGGGAGTATCCTTTTCTTGATCCGGGGGAAATCCTTGCGGAAGGGAAGCGAAACGAGGCTGCCGGTGTGCACCGTTATTCCATTGTGACTTCAGGACGCGGGATCCATGGGGAGGAACTGGAAAAAGCGCTGGCCGCCTACCGGCTTCTCCGCCGGGAAACAGGGCTGAGATTATGCGCTTCCCACGGACTACAGACAACGGAAGAATTCCGGAGACTGAAAGAAGCAGGCGCGGAGCGGTATCACTGTAACCTGGAGGCGTCAGAAAGATACTTTCCCCAGGTATGCACCACCCATACGTTTGAGGATAAAGTGGAAAATATCAGACGGGCACAGGAGGCCGGCCTGGAAGTCTGTTCCGGAGGGATCCTGGGCGCGGGCAGTTTCCCCGGGGCGGGGCAGAACTGTTCCGGGCGGGAGCGAATTCTGCCATCACGGGCGATATGCTGACCACTACGGGGACAGGTATTGCGGAAGATATAAAAATGCTGGAGCAGCTTGGCTACGAGCTGTGAGCAGAAAGAAAGGAAAGAGTAAAATGTACGAGACTGCAACAAATATAAATGAGGGCAGGAAGAGCAGGATTTATATTCTGTGCGTAACTGCCGTGATGACGGCGGTGACCTGTGTTCTGGCGCCTTTTTCCATTCCCATCGGACCGGTGCCCATTTCCCTTACCAATCTGGTGATCTATATTTCCCTGTATCTTCTTGGGTGGAAGATGGCTACAGTAAGTTATATAGTATATATCCTCATCGGCCTGGCAGGACTGCCTGTGTTTTCCGGATTTTCCGGCGGTCCGGCAAAACTGGCCGGACCTACCGGAGGCTATATCGTTGGATTTATTCCCATGGCAATCATCGCCGGACTGACGATCCGTTATTTTAAAAACCGGTTTGTTCAGTTTGTGGGAATGGTTGTGGGAACGGCTGTCTGCTATGTTTTTGGAACCGCCTGGTTCTGCGTGCTGATGGATTCCACCGTGGCAGCCGCGCTGAGTACCTGCGTGATTCCCTTTATTCCGGGAGATATCCTGAAAATGATTGCGGCTCTGGCGGTAGGGCCTGCTGTAAAAAAATCCTTGAAATCTGCTTTTTAAGGAGCTATGATCCAGTTTTCGATACTTAAAAGAACCAAAAAATTTTTTTGATCGGCAGACGAATGTTTTCGTCTGCCGGTTTTTTCGTGAAGCCCGGTATATTTCTTGCGTGGAAACCGGGAATGTTTTATACTTTATTACAGAAGGAATTCAATAAGAATATACCGGAGGAGAACAGTTATGAATTTATCTCGAATACATCATATCGCGATCATCGTATCAGATTATGAAGCGTCAAAGGATTTTTATGTGAATAAGCTGGGATTTCAGATCGTCCGGGAAAATTTCCGGCCGGAACGGAAGGACTGGAAGCTGGATCTGAAAATAAACGAGACCACAGAACTGGAGATTTTCGGGGTGGAAAATCCTCCGGCGCGTGTGACCAGGCCGGAAGCGGCGGGCCTTCGTCATCTGGCGTTTTTTACGGATAATATTGAGGAAACAGTGGCGGAACTGAAAGAGAAAGGGATTGTAACGGAACCAATCCGCGTTGATGAGTTTTCGGGGAAAAAGTTTACTTTTTTCGCAGATCCCGACGGGCTTCCCATCGAGCTTCATGAATAGGGAGCGTCAGAGAACCGGCCAGTCTGGTGATCAGCAGTCATGAACACAAGGAGTACAATGACAGAGAATTAAGGCAGAGAATAAAGGATGGAAATCATATGGCATTATACGCGCTCGGCGATCTGCATCTCAGCTTCCAGGCTGACAAAACCATGGATGTTTTCGGGAGAGTCTGGAGACATCATGAAAGAAAGATTGAAAAGTATGTAAACAAAATCGTAAAGCCGGAGGACACCCTTGTGCTTACCGGCGATCACTCCTGGGGAAGAAAACTGGAAGAGTGCCGGGAAGATCTTGCGTTTATCCAGAACCTTCCAGGAAGAAAGATTCTGCTCAGGGGAAATCATGACATGTTCTGGGACGCGAAAAAAACAAAGTATCTGAATGAAGAATACAGGGACAGACTGTTTTTCCTTCAGAATAATTTTGCCGTCTATAAGGATTACGCCCTTGTGGGAACGAAGGGATTTACATTTGAAGGTCCGTTTTATCTGAACAGAAGAGGAGAGATCATCGGCTGGGATGAGGAGAAAGAAGCCCATGCCCGTAAACTGGTGGCAAGAGAAACGGAACGGCTGCGGGACTCTTTCGATCAGGCGGAGAAGGCCGGTTTCTGTAAATTCATCATGTTTCTCCATTATCCGCCGACCAGTATACTGGAAGAAACCTCGCCATTTACAGAAATTGCGAAAGAATACGGCGCCGAAGCAGTGGTATATTCCCACTGCCACGGGGAAAGCCGTTTCGGCGACAGCATCCGGGGCGATTTTCAGGGAATCAGGTACATGCTGGTATCAGGAGATTATCTGAATTTCCGTCCCGCGTTGGTGATGGAATAGAATATGGAACGAAGAAAGACCGGGTGATGATATGTTTTCTGTATTCAAAAGGAAAAGAAAAAATGAAGAGCGGACGGTGAAATATAACCCGGAGAAGCAGAAGGCGGTCTTACGCTGCAGCATCTGCACCGGAGAACAGGTCGCCGGTTTCATGGATGTGGAAACAGGAAAATTCGAAGAAGTGATGCTGATCCGGAATGAAACGGACCTGGAACGGTTCAGACAGCAGTATGGAATTGCGGAAATAACAAAAATATATTAAAATATTAGCGTGATGTACAAGAGAGTATGGATTCTTGCACATTACTCTAATTAAATACGATATCGGAGGAATCAGATAATGAAAATCGCAGTAACTTATGACAACGGAAACATCTTTCAGCATTTTGGAAAGACAGAGTATTTCAAGGTGTATGAGGTTGAGGATAATAAAGTGGTTTCCAGTGAAGTGATCGGATCCAACGGCACAGGACACGGCGCGCTGGCAGGACTTCTTGCAGACCAGTCTGTGGACGTGCTGATCTGCGGAGGTATCGGCGGAGGAGCCCAGAGCGCCCTTGCGGAAGCCGGCGTTGAGCTTTGTTCCGGCGCGCAGGGTGACGCTGATCAGGCGGTGGAAGCATATTTGAAAGGCGAGCTGGTATCAACAGGGGCAAACTGTGATCATCACCATGAAGAAGGACACTCCTGCGGAGATCATGGAGACGGACATTCCTGCGGCGGCAACTGCGGAGGGGGATGCGGAGCGGCTCCGGCCCTCAAGGGACGCAATGTAGGAAAAACCTGCCGCACACATTACAGAGGCACCTTTAATGACGGAACACAGTTCGATTCTTCCTATGACCGCGGCGAACCGCTGGAGTTTATCTGCGGCGCAGGCATGATGATCAGAGGATTTGACGCGGCGGTGGCAGATCTGGAAGTGGGCCAGATCGTGGATATCCATCTGACCCCGGAAGAGGCGTATGGCCAGCCTGATCCCAACGCCATTTTTACGATTGAAACCGCGCAGCTTCCCGGTTCCGAGGATCTGGAAGTGGGCCAGCAGGTATATCTTTCCAATCAGATGGGACAGCCTTTCCCGGTTAAAGTCACAGCAAAAGAGGGAAGCACCATCACATTTGACGCCAACCATGAAATGGCGGGCAAGGAACTGAACTTCAGAATCGAACTGGTTGAAGTGAAATAATTATTCAAATTCATCTTTTGCCGTTTCTGTATCAAACGTCATTCAGAGAAAGGATTTTTTATGAAAAGGATGTTTTATACGGAAGCGGCATATTTTATTGGACTGGTCACGCTTTTTTATTTATAACGGCTTTTATCCATGGAAACGTGCTTGATATTATGATAAAAGTGGTTGGCCTGGTCCCGGGAACCGGGATTTTCCCAGGAACAGTGTGTTACGTTACAGGGCTTATAACCTGCGCAATTGGAGTATCTTTTCTGTTCCATACATATATTTCACCGGAGGCGTACGAATTATTTGTAAAAGAAATATCTGCAAGATTTAATATTGACAGCAGATTTTTTGAGAAACACTTTGATTTCGTGGATGGATTGAGGTTAAGAAAGTTTTTCTGAGGGTAAGTGCTGTAATAATGGAATAACCGGAAACGGATGAAAAATCAATCGCAAAAATTTGCAGTTGATTGAAAGAGCAGCATATAAAATTCAGATTCTTATGATTTAAGGAGGAACAGGCTATGAGTTTTCATATTCAGACAGTACTGGGGGATATCACAAAGGTTGATGATCTGGAAGCCATTGTAAATGCGGCAAATAACAGCCTGCTTGGCGGAGGTGGAGTTGATGGCGCCATCCACAGAGCGGCAGGACCGGAACTTCTGGCGGAATGCCGTACTCTGCATGGATGTGAAACAGGGGAAGCGAAGATTACGAAGGCATATCGTCTGCCCTGTAAATACGTGATTCACACCGTTGGCCCGGTCTGGCGCGGTGGGGATCATGGAGAGCCACAGCTCCTGGCAAATGCTTACAGAAATTCGCTGCAGTGCGCTGTGGATCATGGGATTAAAACAATTGCTTTTCCGTCGATTTCTACAGGGGTTTACCGCTACCCGCTGAAGCAGGCGGCTTCGATTGCTGTGAAAACGGTGAGAGATTTTTGTGCGCAGAATCCAGGAAAGATTGAGACGGTACGTTTTGTGCTGTTCAGCGACGATGCGCTGGCTGCGTATGAAAAAGCAGTTGGGGAGATTCCTGATAGAATATAAGAAAAAAATCTTGAAATTAACGTTGTAAAGCTTTATAATACATAGCAGGTAAAAGAAAATTCTTCGGGGCAGGGTGACTGCAGGCTGTGAAGATGCGCAGCAGGTGGAATTCCCTACCGGCGGTAAAGTCCGCGACCCGCGTAATGCGGCTGATCTGGTGACCGGAAAGACTGCAGAAGCAGTATGGATGGAATTCCAGAACCGACAGTATAGTCTGGATGAGAGAAGAACACGAAATATTTTAAGTGCTCAGTTCCCCGGGAGTATTCCCGGGGATTTTCCTTTTGCAGGAATTTTCTTTTATACGGAAATTTTTCAAAAAAGGAGAGGACAATTATGAGTGAACAGGTATTAAGAAGTGGAAATGCAATGGATAGGAGCCGGACGAGGACCATTACCCAGGTGGCTATGCTGGGAGCGGTGGCCGGCGTACTGATGAATCTGGAGTTCCCTATTCCCTTCCTGGCTCCGTCCTTCTATCAGCTGGATTTCTCGGAGATTCCGGTGCTTGTAGGAAGTTTTGCCATGGGACCGCTGGCAGGAGTGATTATTGAGCTGGTAAAGATTCTGGTGCATCTGGTGACGAAGGGAACATTAACTGCTGGCGTGGGAGATCTGGCCAACTTTATCTTCGGCTGTACTTTTGTGGTTCCGGCAGGGCTACTGTACCGCCTGCATCATGTAAAAAGCAGGAGACACGCAGTAGAAGGAATGGCTGTAGGTACGGTTCTTACAACGGCGGCAGCCTGCCTGATGAATGCGTTTGTTCTGCTTCCGGCTTACGGCAGGGCTTTCGGAATGCCGATCGAGGCTTTCATCGAGATGGGATCCGCGGTGCATTCCTCTGTTGACAGCCTGCTTGGATTCGTGGCGCTGATCATCGTGCCCTTTAATCTGTTTAAATACACCCTGACTTCCGTGATCGTATTCTTTATTTACAAGAGGATCCGCGTAGTCCTGAAGGGCGACTGAGAAATACTGAGTTTATATGGCGTTATGGAGACTGGATCAGAAGTTTCCATAACGCTTTTTTTATGAAAAATTATGAGACAGGGAACCATTGGAACGTCAGAATGGTCTAATATATAGATAAAACAGACAGAACAGCACAAAGGAGACTGTGTATGGACAGGAAAGAATTCGGGAATCTGATCCTGGAGAATGAACGGCAGCTTTACCGGATCGCGAAATCCATTCTGAGAAGCGACGAGGACTGTGCGGACGCAGCCCAGGAGACGGTGATGAAAGCGTTCGAGAAGCTACATACCCTGCGCGACGACAGATATGCGAAGACCTGGCTGATTCGGATCCTTATCAACGAGTGCTTCCGTATAGCAGATAAACAGAAACGGGAGCGGATGCTGGCAGATAAGGTAAAAAGCTGTGAAGAACAGGCGCATAAAGAACAGACGCCGGGAAATGTCCGGGAGGAAGAGTACAGTGAACTTTATCAGGCGCTGGCGCAGCTGCCGCGGGAATTCCGCGTTATACTGGAACTTTATCATCTTGAAGAGTTTTCCGTAAAAGAAATATCGGAACTTATGGGAATCCCGGAAGGCACGGTGAAAAGCCGGCTGGGAAGAGGGCGGGAAAAACTGAAACAGCGTTTATGTCAGAAGGAGGGGAAATAATGGATAAGAAAATCTGGGAAAATCAGTATCCGAAAATGCCGGAACTCTTCCATCTGGCAGTAGAACAGGCGGTGAACAGAGCGGTCGGGAACGAAACAGTATACACCGGTCAGGGAACTGTGGAGAGGGAACGCTCCGACCAGAATATCCGTGGAGCCGCATCCTTAAATAAAAGGAAAAAATGGCGTCTGCTCATTCTTGCGGCGGTTCTCTGCGGCGGCCTGATATCTGCGGCGGCAGTTTCCGGACGGAAACCGGTGAGGACAGCGGAAGTGGATTTTCAGGAAAAACTGGGACTTGGAGAAAGGTCAGATCTTGAGGAAGTCTGGTTCGGAGACGTTGAGGTGAGCATAGCGGAAGAACCCCGATATGTAAATGAACTGCATCCGGAAATACTGGAGGATATGAAAGACCTGAAAACAGACGGGCCGCTGATCACCATAGACCGGATAATGTACGACGGCCTTCAGCTTGCGGTATGCGCCTATCCCACAGAGGAGATAGAAGGATATACGATAGAATCCTGGTCCATGATTGTCAACGGGCAGAAGACCGGCCCAAATGAGATGGACGACAACATGGGAAAGCAGGATTACTTTATCTTTACCGCGCAGCTTTATGATATGGAGCCCGCGGATCAGATGGAGGTTGTTCTTCCGCTGAGTGTATACAGAGATAATGAACGATACGAAAACCAGGAACTTCTTTTTACTGTAGAAGGAAAGGCGGCGGAACAGATCCCGGATCAGGAGTTTGATCTGGAGAGCTGCACGGTGAAGCTGACGGAAATGCGCAGGACACTGACGGCTTTTGCCGGAAGGATCCAGATCGAAAGGACGCCGGAACAGCAGAATACCTGTGAAGGAGAAGACAGAGAGATCGTGTCCATGGCCCTGGAAAGTGCAGACGGAAGGCGGTGGCAGGATCTTCCATTAAGAGAAGATGTAACAACACTCTCAGCAGATGAAAATCATGAGGAAGGATATTTTTACTATGAGATCCCTGAAGACGGACAGACACAGGTGAATCTGCAGCTGATGAGCCGTCTTAAAAGCGAGAGATGGGAGAAGTGGGATTCCTCCGATCCGGCCAATCGGTACGGAGAAGTCCTGACTGTTGATCTGCAGTGACCGGATACAGAATGTAACAGCGAAGAGGGGCTGGTACATGGAATAGAGGGGGAGTCTGGTATATGGATGCTATACAAACAGCGGCAAATGGGATATAATCTGAATATATGACGGACAGCGCCGGGCGGCAGTACAGTCCGGCTCTTCTGTATGCGTAGCGCCAGTGTATAAGGGGCAACACGCCAGCCCTTTGTCGACCGTGTTGGCCCTCTGTACACTGACGCTACAAATTTAAAATATACGGGGGAAATATTCATGGGAGAAATACATCATGTGGAAAAACTGACGGACAATCGTTTTGTAAACCTTTATCATGTGGACGCTACCAGCGTGCACAATACGCCGGTGTCCTACTATGTGGCTTCCCGGGCGAAGAGCGTAGAGGAGCTGAAACTGAAAACAGGAAAAAATACGCCGGACGGAGTGATCATTTACAGTATTTATGGAGAGAAAAGAGATAAAGTGGTTCTGATCCGCCAGTACCGCTATGCTCTGGGAAGATATATTTATGAGTTCCCCGCAGGGCTGGTGGAAGCGGGAGAAGATTTTCATCAGGCAGCGATTCGGGAGATGAAGGAAGAAACCGGGCTTGACCTGGAACCGCTGCAAGTGGATGAGGCTTATGAAAAACCGTATTTTACTACTATCGGAATGACGGACGAATCCTGCGCCACCGTATACGGATACGCCTCCGGCGAAATAAGTAAAGACGCCCAGGAGGCTTCCGAGGAAATAGAGATTGTCCTGGCGGACAGGGCGGAAGTCAGAAGGATACTGAAAGAAGAACGTGTGGCGATCATGTGCGCCTATATGCTGATGCATTTTCTGGAGGATGAGGAACCCTTCGGTTTTTTGAAGAAAGAATTGTAAAACAGCGTACTGCCTGCATTGTGAAACAAAATCAGAAAAAGAAAGGAACTGCGACATATGAATATGGTAAAAAGAAGAGACGCAGGCCTGGCCTATGTCTCAGATGAAAAAGTAATGGAAGAACAGGCGGCGGCCAGAAAAATCCTGCAGAAACTGAATTTTATGGACCGTTCTGATTTTGAAGGGATTGCCGGAGTGGTGAAAGAACTTCTGGGAAAATCGGAGAACGCAATGATCAATCCGCCCTTTTACTGCGATTATGGAAGCCATATCGAAGTCGGGAAAAACTTTTTTGCAAATTACAACTGCACAATTCTGGATGTGGCGAAGGTGAAAATAGGAGACAACTGCCAGATGGCGCCTAATGTGGCTGTCTATACGGCAGGCCATCCTGTTTATCCGGATACCAGGAACACGGCCTATGAATATGGAAAAGAGGTTACGATCGGGGATAATTGCTGGATTGGCGGAAATACGGTGATCTGTCCGGGAGTCCATATCGGGGACAATGTGGTGATCGGAGCAGGAAGCGTGGTGACGAAGGATATTCCGGACTGGAGCATTGCCGCCGGAAATCCCTGCCGTGTCATCCGGAAGATCACAGAAGCGGACAGACGGAAGCTTTTCCGCAACGAAGAAATTGACGCCGAAGCCTGGGAAGATATTCAGAGCCGTATTTCGCAGAATCGCGGCTGAAAGCCGTTTTTGGGAAACCGTTTTTCTTTTTCCGCATCTTGACAAATATCTGTTGTTCATGTTATAGTCGAGACAGTTGTAGTGTGTAACTCATAAGGAGGCATTAACTATACATAACAAGGAGTGTTTATGTGTATTAGTGCCTCTTTTTTTGTACAGAAACCGGTGAAAACGGGGTCTGATCACATAGCCTCTTCTTGGAATCTTAAGGAAAGAGAAGGAGTGAAGTTACATGAAAGACAGGATTTTCAGTGTCCTACAGAGAGTGGGACGGAGCTTTATGCTCCCAATTGCGATCCTTCCGGTAGCAGGTCTTCTGCTGGGAATCGGAAGTTCCTTTACAAATGCCACGACAATTGAGACATACGGTCTCACGGCGGTTCTCGGAGAGGGTACCATCCTTCACGCGCTGCTGGTGATCATGAACAAAGTAGGCAGCGCCGTATTCGACAATCTGCCGCTGATCTTTGCCGTGGGAGTCGCTATCGGTATGGCGAAAAAGGAGAAAGAAGTATCCGCGCTTTCGGCGGTTATTTCCTATTTTGTTATGAACACGGCGATCAACGCCATGCTTACGATCAACGGACAGATCCTGGATAATGGCGAGATCGCGGAATCCGTTCTGGAAGGAACGATTACATCTGTGTGCGGAATCCAGTCTCTGCAGATGGGTGTTTTCGGCGGTATTATCGTAGGACTGGGAGTGGCGGCTCTCCACAACCGGTTTTACAGGATCCAGCTTCCGAATGCCCTGTCCTTCTTCGGCGGGACAAGGTTTGTACCGATTATTTCCACTATTGTTTATATGTTTGTGGGAATCCTGATGTTTTTTGTATGGCCGGTGGTACAGAATGGTATTTACGCGCTGGGAGGTCTTGTCACAGGCTCCGGATATGTGGGAACCCTGATCTTCGGCCTTATTAAGAGAGCCCTGATTCCTTTCGGGCTTCATCATGTGTTCTATATGCCCTTCTGGCAGACTGCGGTGGGCGGAACCATGGAAGTAGCGGGACAGATGGTGCAGGGAGGACAGAATATCTTCTTTGCGCAGCTTGCGGACTCCGCGAATATCGCTCATTTCAGCGCGGACGCCACAAGATATTTTTCGGGTGAATTTATCTTTATGATCTTCGGACTTCCGGGCGCGGCCCTGGCCATGTACCAGTGCGCGAAACCGGAGAAGAAAAAAGCGGCGGGCGGTCTGCTTCTGTCCGCGGCGCTGGCATGTATGGCTACCGGCATTACGGAGCCTCTGGAATTTTCCTTCCTTTTTGTGGCTCCGGCTCTGTTTGCGGTACAGGTGGTTCTGGCGGGAAGCGCCTATATGATCGCCCATATACTGAATATCGCGGTAGGCCTGACCTTTTCCGGCGGCCTGCTGGACTTTTTCCTGTTTGGTATCCTCCAGGGAAACGAAAAGACCAGTTGGATGAGAGTTATTCCGGTGGGAATCATTTATTTCCTGCTGTATTACTTTATTTTTAAATTCATGATCAGAAAATTCAACTTCAAGACGCCGGGCCGGGAGGACGACGACGTGGAGACGAAACTTTACACCAAAGCGGACGTAAACGCGAGAAAAGAGGCACAGAAGACAGGAGAAGGGGCAGCCGGAGCAGAAGATCCTGTCAGCGAGGCCATTACCAGAGGTCTTGGAGGAAAGAAAAATATTTCCGATGTGGACTGCTGCGCCACAAGGCTTCGCTGTACTGTGAAGGACGCTTCACTGGTAAACGACGGGGTGCTGAAAGCTACAGGCGCGTCCGGCGTGGTGCATAAAGGAAACGGCGTACAGGTGATTTACGGGCCAAATGTGACAGTGATCAAATCAAATCTGGAAGATTATCTGGAAACGGCGCCGGACACACTGGCGGAGGCGGAAGAAACGCCGGAAATCCTGGAAGAAGAGAAAAATTCGGAAAATACAGAGAAAAAAGTAGTCGGCACAGTTACGATTTCCAGCCCCATCACAGGTATGGCGGCGGATCTTTCCACGGCTCCTGACGAAGCATTTGCCCAGAGAATGATGGGAGACGGCGCGGTGGTAACTCCGGAAGATCCCATTGTGAGAGCTCCGGAGGACGGAGAAGTAGCGTTTGTGTTCGACACGAAACATGCGGTCGGTTTTGTGACAGACTCAGGGATCAGTCTTCTGATCCATGTGGGAATCGATACGGTAAAACTGAATGGGGAAGGCTTTGAAGCTCTGGTAGAGAGCGGACAGACAGTGAAGAAGGGCGATCCGATGCTAAAACTGGATCTGGATTATCTGAAAGCCCACGCGCCTTCCGTCACCTCTCCGGTTCTCTGCACAGAACTGGAGGACAATCAGAGAATACACCTGCTGAAAGAAGGACCGGTAAAGGCAGGGGAAGCGCTTTTTGAAGTGGAAATTCTGGAGTAGGATCCGGTCCGGATGGGGAAGAGATACGGATGATTTTCAGGATAGCAAAAGTATTAAATCACAATTCATTTATTGGTATTGATGATGGAAAGACAACAGAATATCTTGTGATGGGAAAGGGCGTCGCTTTTGGCAAAAAGGTAAGCCAGACAGTGGAAACAGGCCAGGACGTAAGGGTATATTCTCTGAATGAGCTGACAGAACGGGGAGAGGCCCGGGACATTATCAGATCGGTGCCTCCGGAGTGCCTGGAGCTTGCCGGAGAGGTGCTGGACCGGGCGGAAAAAGAATTCGGAGAACTGGATCGTTCCATTCTCTTTCCCATGGCGGATCACATTGCTTTTGCCGTCCGCCGTATCCGGAACAAAGAACAGATCAGCAATCCTCTCACAGAGGATATCCGCGTTCTGTTCCATAAAGAATACAAGGTGGCGCAGTGCATGGAGGAGCTCCTCCGAGAGCGTTTTCACCTGGAAATCGACGAACACGAGGTGGGATACATTGCTCTTCATATCCATTCGGCCATTGTGGATGAAAAAGTTTCCCAGGCCATGCAGATGGCCCGGTCGGTGAGAGAGTGTATCTCCCTTGTGGAAAAAGAAACGGGAAAGAAGATAGACGTAATGTCGCTTTCCTACAACCGTCTTATGAATCATGTGCGCTACATGGTAGCAAGAGCCGTCAGCGGGGAAAAGCTGAAGGTGAATATGAACGATTATATGGAGGTCAGATTTCCGGAGGCATACAAAGCCTCCCGGCAGATCTGCCGGGAAATGGAAAAGAATCTGAAGCTTCCTTTTAACGAGGTTGAAATCGGGTATCTGGCTATGCATCTGGAGAGGGTAATGGATACGGAACTTCAGGAAAAAAATGCATAGAAGAATTTACATACAGGGAAAAATGTATTATTATTAGAATAATAAAAAGAAAAGGAGATTACTACTATGAAAACATTTGACTACACCATTAAAGATGAGCTGGGAATCCATGCGAGACCTGCAGGTCTTCTGGTAAAAGAAGCGAAAAAATTCTCTTCCGAATGTACCATTACAAAAGATGGGAAGACAAAAAAACTGACTCAGTTAATGATGCTTATGTCACTTGGAGTAAAGAACGGCGATACGGTTACAATCTCAGCGGAAGGTGATGACGAAGATACTGCTATTGAAGCGCTGAAGGACTTCTTTGAAAAGAATCTGTAATTACAGGAGGGATAAGGTATGCAGTGTTTCCAGGGGAAATCCGTATATAAAGGGATTGTCCTGGGACCGGTAGTGGTTCTGCGGAAGAACGATTATCAGGTAAAGAGGACAAAAACAGAGGATCCGGAAGCAGAGATCGGGCTTGTGCAGAAAGCGATTGAGGATTCAAAGGAGCAGCTCCAGAAGCTGTATGACAAGGCTTTGAAGGAAGTAGGAGAGGCAAGCGCCGCAATCTTTGAGGTGCATCAGATGATGCTGGAGGACGATGATTATCTGGACGCCATCCAGAACATGATCCGCACAGAAAACATCAATGCGGAATACGCGGTAGCGGTAACAGGAGACAACTTCTCCGAAATGTTTGCCTCTATGGATGACGATTATATGAAAGCCCGCGCGGCGGACATTAAAGATATTTCCGAGCGTATCGTACGAAACTTAAGCGGACAGGGCGATACAGATCTGAGTTCCATAGAACCGTCTGTGATCGTGGCGGATGATCTGACGCCCAGCGAGACTGTCCAGATGGATAAGGAAAAGATACTTGCCTTTGTCACGGTTCATGGTTCCACCAACTCCCATACGGCGATCCTTGCCCGTATGATGAATATTCCGGCGCTGATCGGCGTACCCATGGATCTGGAGCAGCTTGAGAACGGAATGACGGCTGTTGTGGACGGGTTCAAAGGCGAGGTGATCTTTGATCCCGATGAGGAGACCCGTGAAGCCACTCTTAAGAGGATGCATGAAGAGGAGGAGAAACTGAAACTTCTTCAGGAGCTTAAGGGCAAGGAGAACGTTACCCTCGACGGACATAAGATCAATATTTACGCCAATATCGGAAGCGTCAGCGACATTGGCTATGTGCTTGAGAATGATGCGGGCGGCATCGGGCTTTTCCGCAGCGAATTCCTGTATCTGGGAAGAGATGACTTCCCTACAGAAGAAGAGCAGTTTCAGGCATACCGTCAGGCTGTGCAGATGATGGCCGGAAAGAAAGTGATCATCCGTACTCTTGATATCGGTGCGGATAAACAGGTGGATTATTTCAATCTGGGTAAAGAGGACAATCCTGCTCTTGGCTATCGCGCGATCCGTATTTGCCTGAAACAGCCGGATATTTTTAAAACACAGCTTCGTGCGCTTCTGCGCGCCGCTGTCTATGGAAATCTTTCCATTATGTATCCGATGATCACTTCAGTGGAAGAGGTAAAACAGATCTACAAGATCGTAGGTGAAGTAGAGGCGGAATTAAAGGAGAAAGAGATCCAGTACAGGATTCCGGAACAGGGAATTATGATCGAGACTCCGGCTTCTGTAATGATCAGTGACCGTCTTGCTGAAATTGTAGACTTCTTCAGTATCGGAACAAACGATCTGACACAGTATACGCTTGCTATTGACAGGCAGAATGAAAAGCTGGATGATTTCTACAATCCTCACCATGAAGCGATCCTGCGCATGATCCAGATGGTAACGGACAACGCCCACAAACATGGTAAATGGGCTGGCATCTGCGGCGAACTCGGCGCGGATACAGAGCTTACGGAACAGTTTGTCCGCATGGGACTGGACGAGCTTTCCGTAGCGCCTTCTATGATTTTGAAACTGCGCAAGATCGTGCGTGAAATGAAGGTCGAAGAGTAATTTTGTAAATTATATGATCAGGATAAAAAACCTCCCGGAAGCGGTATGCTTTCCGGGAGGTTTGGCGTATATAGAAATTTTATTTCTCGTCAACGTATGCGGACGGCGCGGGAGCAACTCCACGGCCCCACTCGATGAAGTTTACGATGAAGAATACCACAACGCTGACCGCGCAGCCGAATACAACGGGCAGGATTCCGAACTTGAATCCGCCGCCGCTTAAGAACTGCCAGAAGCAGAAACCGATGGTTCCGCCGATCAGTGAGATGATACCGGAGTTTCTGGTGGCTTTCGGTACGATCAGTCCCAGACCATAGGCGGCGAAAGGACCGGCGCAGCGGATACCGAAGGCGAAGGTGTTCATGGTTACGATAGGAACACCGGCCATGGAAATGATCATGGCGATCACAGCGGATACAACATTGCAGGCCCTGGTATATGTAATAACCTGCTTGTCGGTGAGTTTCTTTCCGCCGTATTTCAGGTACAGATCGTTCATGAGCATGGTGGACATGCACAGAAGATTGGAATCCGCAGAGGACATTGTTGCACAGATGATCGCGGCGGAAATAATACCTACTACAAATCCGGGTGCGTGAGCGGAAGTAACAGCCATCATGGCATTGGCGCCGCCGTCTGCCAGATCCGGCATGGTCGCCAGTGCGGCAAGGCCCAGCAGCGTGGGGAAAATAGACATTGCAGCCATAAGAACTGCGGAGAGCCATGCTGCGCTTTTTGCTGTTTTTTCATCCTTGGCAGTTTCAAAACGTGATACCATTTCGGGACCTGCCAGGAAGGTACAGAAGTAATTGAATATGTAGCCGATGATCGTTACCCAGCCGATCTTTGTAAAGCTGAGCTGTACCGGCGGGAGCGCCGCGGAAATCGCGTCCCATCCTCCGCAGCCGTTAATAACGATAGGAGTGGCAACAGCCAGTCCTACCAGAATAATGGCGAACTGAACAAGATCCGAAATCTGATCGGCGATCATTCCGCCGAAGGTAGTGTAAATAATGACAACGGCTCCGGCAATCACCAGGGCAACGTTTGTGGGGATTCCTGTCAGACTCGCTACAACCGTACCGGACGCGGCGATCTGGGAGGAAGTCAGACAGAAAAGTGAAAGCACGCTTAAGATCGCTGTAAGGGTGCTGGATACGTGACCGAAACGGCGTCCTACGACCTCCGGGATAGTCACAGCCATGGTCTGGCGGATCTTCGGCGCGAAGTACGCCAGCGGTATCATTGCGATGGAAGCCGCGAGTACGTACCAGATGGCGCTCATTCCCCATTCACCGAAAGCCTTTTGCGCAAGGCCGGTGGTGGAACCGCCGCCGATATTGTTGGCGGAAAGGGAGAAGGCTACCATGAACAGGCCCATGCGGCGGCCTGCAAGCATATAGTCGCTGCTGTCCTTGATCTGGAGCTTGCCGACGATGAAACCGACAAGAAGCATACCTACCAGATATGCGACTACAATGATAAGAGCTTGGGTTTGTAATACCATAAACCAGTCCTCCTTGAATTATAAAAATATTTTGAAAATTATAAAAAAATTATAACTTATTTTAGAATAAAAGTAAATTGGTTTTTAAGTTTTGTACCTGTACAGATATTAATAAAAAAGAAAGGATGCCGGAGTAACTGGAGCACTCCGACATCCTTGTCTGATTCAGATGTTAACACATTAAAGTGTAAAATTCAAGAGAAATATTCAAATTATGTCTGCTTTTATCATAGATTTATGAAAAGAGGAAGGCACCGGCGGCCGGTTTCGCATCAGGCTGCCAGGAAAAGATAGGAGGCGGACATATGGAAGACCAGAAAATGGATAATCTTCTGAATCTGGCGATAGACTCCACGGAACGTGAGAGGCTGAAGTCGGGGAATCTGAACGTAGGATATACAGAAGAAACAAGAATGTGGGATATTGTGATAAAATACAGCGGAGAGATCGGGGCGCTGCTGGGAGAATGTGTGCAGGCAGCGCCTCTTCTGGGAGGATATGCGGTGGTAACTTTATCCGAGGCGCAGTTGGAAAGCTTTGTGTCGCAGCCCCAGATCGAGTTTGCGGAGATGCCGAAACGTCTCTATTTTCAGGTGGATCAGGGAGCGGAAGCAGGCTGTATCCGTTCGGTGCAGAGAGAGATGAACGGAGAGGCGGGGCTGTCCGGAGAGGGAGTGCTGATCGGGGTTGTGGATTCCGGAGTGGATTATCGTCATCCGGATTTCCGGAGGGAGGACGGAACGAGCCGGATCCTGAAGCTGTGGGATCAAAGCGCGCCGGAAGAGAAGGGACGTCCGCCGGAAGGTTATTTTCTGGGAGCGGAATATGACGGGGAAGAAATTAACCGCGCCCTGGAACTTCCGGAAGAGGAGGGCAGTCTTTTGGTACCCCAGAGGGATCTCAGCGGCCATGGGACTGCGGTTCTGGGTATCGCCGCAGGAAATGGGCGGGCCTCTGGAGGCGTTTACCGGGGAGTGGCCTACAAAAGTGACATGATCGTGGTAAAGCTGGGGATACCGAGGGAAAATTCTTTCCCCAGAACAACCGAACTGATGCAGGGAGTGGATTATCTGGTAAGACAGGCACTTGCTATGGGAAAGCCGATGGCAATTAATCTGAGCTTTGGGAATAATTATGGTTCCCACAGGGGAGATTCGCTTCTGGAAACCTATCTCAGTAATGTGTCGGATGTGGGACGTACGGTAATCTGTACAGGTACGGGAAATAACGGAAGCGACAGCCTTCATACCCAGGGGCGCCTGGGACAGGGAGAGACTGTGGAGATAGAATTCAGTGTCAGCGCCTATGAATCAGTATTAAATGTACAGTTGTGGAAGGGGTATACAGATGAGATGGAAATCTATCTGGAAGCCCCGTGGGGGCAGACGGCGGGACCTTTGTCCGAACAGCTCGGCGTTCAGAGATATATACTGGGAAATACGGAAATCCTGATTTATTACGGAAAACCGGGGCCGTTCCAGGTGACTCAGGAAATCTATTTTGATTTTATCCCACGGGAAACTTATATCGGAAGCGGGATATGGAAAATCCGTCTTCGGGGAAGAAGAATCAGAGAAGGCGGATTTTACCTGTGGATGCCGGGAGGCGGAGTGCTGAATCCGGGAACAGGATTTTATGTTCCGAAATCAGAAGAGACGCTGACGATCCCTTCTACCGCTGCAAAAGTGATCACAGCAGGCGCTTACGATTCCCGCCTGAATACCTTTGCGGATTTTTCCGGACAGGGCGGAGCGGGGCTGTCCTATCCCAAACCGGATCTGGCGGCGCCGGGAGTGGATATTACGGCTCCTGTACCCGGCGGAGGATACGGAAGTTTTACCGGAACTTCTTTCGCCGCGCCCTTTGTCACCGGGGCGGCGGCGCTTCTGATGGAGTGGGGGATCGTCCGGGAAAATGATCCGTTTCTCTGGGGAGAAAAGGTAAAGGCATATCTGAGGCGCGGCGCCCAGCCGTTGAGAGGGTTTGAGACATATCCAAACCCGGAGATCGGCTATGGGGTGCTGTGCGTGAAAGAGAGCATACCGAAAATGTGAAAAAAGAACGAACTTTCGCCCCTCTTTCTTGTAATTCCACAAAGAGAGTGCTACTCTTTTTAAGAGAATGTTACTGATTTTATAAAATTGTGTTACAAAAGAGATCGGGGGAGAACGGCAGATGATAATAAAGGACTCGGAAAACAAGGTTCACCGCTACAGCAATAAAACCAACTGGAAATCGAAACGCAGAAATGAGATACTGAGACAGATCTTTCCAATGGCCGCTGTAGCAGCGGCTGCTGTGATCCTGGTCGCCCTGTCTTTTGTTCAAAAAAAAGAAACTGGCGAAACCAGCGCGGAACCCGCCATAGAATCAGAGACGGCTGAGGTGACAGAAGCACCGGAAGAACTGGTGGAAGAGCCTTTTGTAAATATTCTTGATAAAAACAATTATGAGCTTTCTGTAACCTGGGACGGAGCAGTAAAAAAAGACGACTGGGAAGCGGTTCAGGCGGACCTGGAACAGGAAATCTCTGTGGTGGAGACAGCGGGGTATTCTGTGGCTTTTCTGCTGTATGATCTGGAAACAGGAGGAGGCATCAGCTATCACCCGGATGTGAAATATTACAGCGCCAGCGCTATCAAGGCTCCGTACGTGGCATGGATGGTGCAGGCATATCCGGAAACAGCGGAAGAGTTTTATACGGAAATTGAAAACGCCATTGTCTGGTCCAGTAATGAAGATTATTTTACCTTGATCAATAATTTCGGAAAAACAGAGTTTAATGACTGGGCAGCGGAAACGGCAGGCGAAGACGTATCGCTGTCGGAAGGCTCCTTCGGACCGATTGCCTGCAGGAATTTTACCAGGCTGTGGATAAATATTTACGACTATTTTACTTCTGGAAACGACACTGCGGAAATGATCCGCGATCTGTACAGCGGAACGGAGGAATCGGCTATTTACGAGACTCTTGGAACAAAATATACGGTATACTCGAAAGCCGGATGGTCTTTTGAGGGTGAGGACTCCTATTATACGGTGCAGAATGACGCAGGGATCGTGATGAAGGGCTCCCATCCATATATTCTTACGATCTTAAGCGACGCATATGAGAAACTGGATCTTCTGGAATCGGTGGCAGAGGAGCTTGATATAGCTCATACAAAGCTGATAAGCCAGGAGAATTGACAATTTTTTTTGAAAGGATCTTTCTGCCGGACGGCGCCGATGTCCATGACATGGCTCCATCCGGCAATTTGTCGTTTTTTGGCGGGAAAAAGCCTACATTTTCCGGCTTAAAAAGAAGGGACGGCTGGCTTAAAATAGAAGCACAGCAAAGATATTTTGCATGAGTCAGCTTTCAGAGGGGAAAGAAAGCGCAGACTTAAGAAACGGAAAATTTTATTGGGAGGTTATGATTATGGCATTATCACTGGACAGCAAAATAAAGGATATATTAAGATCACCGGAGGGAAAAGCGGTTATGGAGAAATATGCTCCCGGTTCCACCAGCAATCCTTCTATGAAACTGGTCGGAGCGATGACATATAGAAAGCTTTTGTCCTATCCGGAATCCGCAGATGTTGCAAAATTTGCGGATCAGATAGATGAAGATCTGAAAAAGTGTTCGAGATAAAGAAGGAAAGAGCTGCAGCAGACGAAGATATTTTACTGCCCCCTTGCGTCTGCTGCGGCCTTTTTTTGCCTATTTTTCCGAACCTTTCAGGATTTCCCGCAATTCCAGGGCCTTCATGATAATCTGCAGATGAAGCCTTTCGTTATAATCCTTCAGATCAATTCCAAGTTCCCGTTCAATTCTGTTGATCCTGTCTACCAGTGTGCTCCGGTGAATATACAGGACTTCCGCCGTACTGGTATAGTTCATATTTTCTTCCAGAAATACCTTTAAAGTTTCAAAATAGCTTACAGGAGAATGTTCGTCATGGCGAAACAGATTTTTCAGTCCGTTGGAATAGAACATTTCCACAGGCATGCCTCCGGTTGAATTTGTGATCATTTCCATCAGAGCGAAGCTGGAGAAGTAGAAACGGGAAGAAGAACTCATAGTAAGCTGGCCGTTTTCCAGGGCAATCTCTGCCTGAAGGTAATGCATCCGGACGTCATACAGATTGGAAAAATCGTTGCTGATCCCGGCATAAAGTTTCAAAGACTTCAGCATGGGATCCAGCCGCAGGTTTAACTGTTCCTGGTATTTTCCGTCTCTGTCATAGAGCGGCTTGAGATCAATGAACGCGGCTACAGACTGGTTATGAGGAAAAGCCGCGCAGCCTGGAAAATTTTTTTCAAAGAGACTGCAGATATAGCTGGCCGGAATCTGGGAATACCTTGTAATGATGTGAGCGCTGACGCAGACATAGCGGGTTTTCATCTGGACGGCCTGGAGCATGGATTTATGGATGGGACGTATCGGACGCTCTTCAATGATTTCTCTTAAAATCTGGCGGATCGTATTTCGTTCATTAGACAGGAGAGCGGGATTACGCTCCAGAGATTTCTCCAGAAGAGAGCCCAGATAAGCAGCAAGAGCCGTATCGCCGCTGTGGAAGGGCCGTCCGTCTCCGGACATGAAAAAACAGCCGGCATATTGTCCTGCTCTGTCAAAAAGATTCACAGCCAGAGAAAAGTCCCCGCCAAGGTCAAGCAGCATTGGCTCCCGGATATCTGTAGACATTTCACCGTAAGTCAGGAACTCCGCCAGGTCAGCCTCAGACAGAGAATCTCCGGTTCTGCCGGTGTTTCTGCTTCGGTCGGAACCATTTCTGTATCCGGCAGCCAGGATATGGAAGCTGGAGTCCAGAACACAAACGGAACGTTCCATATACACAGCGCTCAGTTCGGCGATTTTCTGGATGTCCGCGTCCTGCTGGAAGATTTCGAAAAGAGCGTCGTTCCATTGATCATAGTGATCAAAAATTTTCTGTATGCTTTGGTAGACAGAGAAAAAGTCTTTTCTTCCCTGAATGATGATCAGAGTGATCCTGTCGGTATAATATTTCATTCGGACAGGCTCTCCGATGCAGACCAGAACGGCGCCTTTTTCAAGATATGGTCTGGATGGAAGATGTTCCGCTGTGGCAAGATACAGGTGCCCTTCCAGAAAACGGGTATCGTCGTCCATGTGAAATTCAGGCCGTCTCAGGGACAGGGAGTTTTCCCTTTCACCGTATATTTTTACAGAATAATCCTCTTTCAGTTTTTCATAAATGATATCCGCGTTTAATTTCATAAAGGAACCGTCTCCTTTCAGCAAGCGTTTCCATAACCGGTAATTTAATGGCTGCTTTTATTATAATTCTGATTTTAATTGATTTCAATGGATAATACCGGCCGTTATTCTGTAGGGAAAAAGTTTTGAAAAACCTCTGTTCTGCTTATTTCTCAAAAAAAATACTTTTTCTATAATAAAGACATCGGATCCCCTCTGAATACTGCTTTAAAAACAAAAAAATCTGATTGACGGAAAGGGGTTTTTATTATGGGTTATGACGCAAACGAGGCTATGCGGCAGATGATGGCAGGATATATCAAACAGGCGCGGCCTCTTCAGGAAATGCTTTTTGTAGAGGGAAAGACGGCCATCGTCACCGGAGGAACATCGGGACTGGGATTTAATATTGCCCTTCGGCTGCTTCAGGGCGGCGCCAATGTGGTAGTTGCTTCCGGTTCCGAAAAGAAAGGAGAAACCGCCGTCTCTCTGTTTCGGATGGAAGGATACGGAGAAGACCGGGTGAAGTATTGTAAAACTGACGTTTCGCAGGAAGAGGATGTGATCCGTCTGGTGGAATTTACAGACAAGTCCTTTGGATCTGTGGATATTCTGGTAAATTCGGTAGGTATTTGGAACTATGCGCATATTTATCATATGGCGAAGGAGGATTTTGACCATATTATGGAGGTAAATGTAACCGGACTGTTCCTGTGCATCAAGCATGTTTCCAGATATATGATCGATCATAAGATCGCCGGAAAGATCACGGCGGTTTCCTCAAACTGCCCGTGGATGCCTTATCCGGTATTCGGCGGATATCCTCACTATGCGGCGTCTAAAGGAGCGGTAAACGCTTTGATCGTAGAAGCCGCGAAAGAATTAAAGAGGTACAATATTATGGTAAACGCCGTGGCTCCGGGCGGGATGGCTACCCCGGGCGCATCCAGTAATCTGACGGCGAAAAATCTGACGGAAGAACAGTCGGATGAATTTTATGACGAATTGATGGTATGGTCTATTGACAGTACGCAGACAGTAGATTCGGTTGCGATCGTAGCTTATATGCTGTCCACGGCAGTGTCAGATGGAATCACAGGAGAAGTGGTGGTGGCCGATGCGGGAGCATCTCACAACATTGTACATCACCAGGTTGCGATCGAAGCTTATCCTCCGGAAGAATAACAGGAAGACGTGCAGCCGGAGGACTGTGTTCCGTATAGATAAAGCGAAAGGAATGAAGGAAAATGAGTAAAAAAATAGATGAAAGACTGCCGCAGGACAGCGGAAAAGGATCTGGACTGAAGGAATACTATGCAATCAAATCTCCCTGGGAAAAAATGTACGGTTATCGTGACGCCATGCACTATTCAAACCGTTTTGAGCAGGTCATCGGAGCCGCCTGTATGCAGGCGTACCGGATCATGATTCCGGATTACAGAGAGAGGGCGCAGCTGATGTGTGAAGACGCTCTGGCCCGCCTGGTTGCCACCAACCGGATGTATGGAGAGAACGGAGACGATATGAATAATATGCATCCCTTTATGTGCGGCCAGTTTGTAGGCGCTCTCATCGGAGATCAGGGAGACGATGCGCTTCTTATGTGCGGACGCTGCCAGGATTTTGGAACTTACCGCGCAGAAAAGGAGCTGGATGTCTGCGACTGGGATATTGTGGGCTCAGAACTTTGCCGAGCCACTACCATGTCTCTTCAGGGATCCGCCATCGGTTCGGCAGAGCGGCGCCGTCCGGGTCCGACAATGGAATTTTGCATGGTGGAGGCAAAAGGGTGCGGAGACAGACACTGCAGGATCGTAGCGGAAAACCGTGACAAATATCCGATGCCGGAGCATGAGCTCTGGGAAAGCTTCGGACCGGTAGCTACAGCGGATCAGATCAAGTACACAGAGGAAGAGGACTGTGTAAAGGAGTCCATGGTATTCAGAGAGGAATGTAATTATACCTTTACAAACGGCACTCATCTTGAGCAGGACTCCTCCAGCGCTAATATGGTAACTCTTTCCACCTCCGCGTCCCTCTACATTCTTCCGGCGATCAATGAAGCTGTGCGCAGAGGCATCGTCACCCGAAAGATGGCGGATCACATTCTTCACTGCGTCTGCGAGGCAGCCGGAAAAGCCATGTTCGGAGAGCGTTATGCCATTAAAGCGGCCCGGGACTGGCTGGGAGTTCCTCCGGAAATCGGTGAAGACGGCCGTGTTATGGGCGGTCTGCTGGAAATGCAGCTTCAGTCAATTCTCTGCAAGTATGAGGTGGAAGCCTTTAACGAAAAAGAATGTATCTATGTGATCGACCGCTCCGGTCTGGAGATTACAGGATGCAAAGAGCTTCCTCAGGTACATGTGGATTTCTGGTACGGAATGGTAAAGACGCTGGTCAATGCCCAGTGGTCTTTGTGGGAAGAGGATTCTCCTGCAGGGAAACTTCGGATAAAGATTGCAAAGAAAATCGATAAATTCTGTTGACAGGAGGATAAAGCGCATGTACAAAAATATATTTAAATATGACGAAATGAAACGCTCGGAGCATATGGCTGTCCGCCGGACAGTAGGATGGTACTACTGGACGCATCAGCTGATCGAGATCAGCGGGCCGGATGTAGTCAGTCTTTTGGAATATCTGTATCCCAATGATATTGGAAATATTAAGGTGGGACGGGACCGTTACACTACGATGCTGGATGAGAACGGGGAAATTATTGACGATGTAGTGATCATGAGGATGGCGGAAGACAGGTTCTGGATTTCTACCCTGTTTCTTACATACACAGACGACTGGATTTATTATCATTCTGAAGGGTATGATGTGGACTGGAACGACATTACCGATCAGTGGGATATGTTTGCGGTACAGGGGCCAAGATCTAAGGAAATGATAAATTCCATTGCGGAAAAGCCGGTGGATGAGTTGAAATTTTTCAGCCATGAACCGAATAAGATCGGAGAAATAGATGTGATGATCAACCGGGGCGGCTTTACAGGAGAAAAGTTCGGCTATGAGATTTACTGCCGAAGGGAGGACACGGACGCGCTGGAAAAGATCCTCAGGGATACCGCACCGAAATTCGACGGGAAACAGGTGACGGAGTTCCAGGTGATGGCCTGGACGCTGCCTACAGAAAGCGGTTTTTATTACATGCGGGATCTGGCTCATACAAATCCTTTGGAGGTAGGGCTTGACGCGAATATTGACTGGGAGAAAGATTTTATTGGAAAAGAAGCGCTCCTGAAGGTAAAGGAAAACGGGCCGGAAAAGGAAATGGTAGGCTTTGAGGTTCCGGAGGCGGATATTTATATCAGATCGAAGCAGTACGGAGGCCCGGGAGAGGCTGTGTATATTGACAGCGAAGAGGAAGAAGTAGGACGCGTGTCAAAGATGGTCTACTCTTATGTGAAAGAGGTGAATAACGGATACATCCTTGCGAAAAAAGGAAAACTCCGGGTAGGCGATCATATCAAAATACACGGATACGATGCAGTGATCACAGAGAAGAAATGGATATGACACATTATACTACGGATTGCGGACTCTTTGGAGTCCGTTTTCTGTTTTTACACGGAAGATTGTATTGCCTCCCTGTACGAGGCTGTCTTTTACCTGGGAAAGGAAAAAACAGAGACACAGAGCGCCGCAGGTTTACTTGCATCCCCTCCGCAAATATAGTATGATGGTAGAGACATCTCCAGTATTTAGAGACCTTTGTTTTGGAATACTGCGAGGTGGTTTCAGCAGAAAATTACGAGAGGAAGCAGACCGGGACAGCCCGGGCTGCGGGGGAGAGATATGTTTAAAGAAATTGGGGAAGAAAGAGCATTCAACGGAATACTTGAACAGATCATTGATAATATACATAAGGGAAATCTGAAGGCGGGAGACGCGCTTCCGGCGGAGAGGACAATGGCGGAAACCATGAAGGTATCCCGCTCGGCAGTCAGAGAAGCCCTTCGGGCGCTGGAACTTCTGGGGATCATTGAAGCGGTTCCCGGAGGAGGCAATTATGTTACCAGCGATCTGGATACCTGGCTGATCGGACCTCTGACGATCCTTTTCCGGCTGAATAACGGCTATGTGCGCCAGAACCAGCAGCTTCGCGCTGCTTTGGAAAGGCAGAATGCGATTCTGGCGGCAAAGAAATGTACGCCTCTTGATGCGGCGGAGCTGTGGATGATCCTGGCCAGACTGAACGCGGCGGAGGATGAGAAGGACAGAGGAAGCCTTGACAAAGAACTTCACGCAAAGATCGGAAAGATCGCGGATAATCCTATGATCTACAGCGTACTTGCCGCAGCCGACCAGCTTACAGAAAATATAATTTCCGGAACCAGGGATTATATTATGAAAAAAAATCAGACTGCATCTGTGGTGGACGAACAGCATCACCGTCTGGTAGAGGCCATTATCAACGGAGATACCGAGGCGGCGGAGAAATGTATGTCAGAGCATATGGATACAGTAGAAGAATATATGGAACAGATGCTGGAAGAAAATACAGACGGCGGACAGAGTATAGAAAAAATGACACAGAAGAAGTGAAAATAGAGAAAGAAAATGAACATAGGCCCTTGTACTTTGGCCAGACCAGTGGTACAATCAGTTTATAAAATTGGTTGCACCAAACATATAACTGGTCGACCGGAAAGAAGGGCAAGATTATGGGATACGTAACATGGTCATATGAGACCCTGGACCGTTTCTGCGGAGATGTGTTCAGAGCGTTTGGATTCAGTGAAGAGGAAAGCCGCGAGATCAAGGATGTTCTTCTGACGGCAGATCTTTATGGCATTGAAAGCCACGGTATGCAGAGGATGGTCCGTTATCACAAGGGAATTGAGAAAGGAACGATTCATCCGGAAGCAAAACCGGAAATCGTATTTGAGACCCCGGTTTCAGCGGTGATTGACGGACATAATGGAATGGGACAGCTTATCAGTGTCTTTGCCATGAAAAAAGCTATTGAAAAAGCAAAAAAGACAGGGGTAGGCATTGTCAGCGTCCGTGAGTCAAATCATTTCGGGATTGCCGGGTATTATGCAAAAATGGCCTGCGATGAGGGACTTCTTGGAATGGCATGCACCAATTCAGAGGCAATCATGGTGCCCACATTCGGGAAAAAAGCAATGCTTGGTTCCAACCCTATTGCTGTGGCTATGCCTGCAGAACCTTATCCGTTTTTCTTTGACTGCTCCACTACAGTAGTGACGAGGGGAAAACTGGAAATGTACAACAAAATGGGAAAACCTCTTCCTGATGGATGGGCTCTGGACAAAAACGGACATCCCACTACAGACGCTCCTGATGTTCTGGCGAATATTGTGGCCAAGAAAGGCGGCGGGATCATGCCGCTCGGAGGCAGCGAGGAAGTCAGCGGCAGCCACAAGGGATATGGATACGGTATGGTATGCGAACTGTTCAGTTCTATTCTGTCTATGGGCGTCACTTCTGATAAATGCTGTACATTCCCGGACAAGACAGGGATATGCCACGGCTTCATGGCTGTGAACCCGGCTGTTTTCGGCGATCCGGAAGCGATTAAAAAGCATTTTTCCGAGTATCTTGAAGCATTGCGCGAGAGTCCTAAGGCGGACGGCAAAGAACGTATTTATACTCATGGAGAGAAGGAAGTCTTTGCGGAAAGAGAAAGAAGAGAGAAAGGTATTCCGGTAAATGACAACACAATGGTGGAGCTGGCCAATCTGTGCGGATATCTGAAGCTTGATTTCCATAAATATTTTGAAGGATATGAACTTCCCAAGGACAGTAAGTTCTTTACGGGAAACTATTAAAAAATCCCAAGGAGGATATACAAATGGATTATGCAAAAGAATCATTAAGACTGCATGGTGAATGGAAAGGAAAAATCGAGGTGGTGACAAGAGTTCCGGTGGAAACAAAGGACGATCTGTCTCTTGCGTATACTCCCGGAGTCGCCCAGCCCTGTCTGGAGATCCAGAAGGACGTAAACAAATCCTACGAACTCACCAGAAGATGGAACATGTGCCTGGTAGTAACGGACGGTTCAGCCGTTCTTGGCCTGGGCGATATCGGACCGGAGGCAGGCATGCCGGTTATGGAAGGAAAATGCGTTCTCTTTAAAGCATTTGGAGATGTGGACGCTTTTCCGCTCTGTATCAAGAGTCATGATGTAGACGAGATCGTCAACACTATTTATATGATCTCCGGCTCCTTCGGCGGAGTGAACCTGGAGGATATTTCCGCTCCCAGATGCTTTGAGATTGAGAAAAAACTGAAGGAAAAATGTGATATCCCGATCTTCCACGACGATCAGCATGGAACCGCGATCATTACTCTTGCAGGACTTACAAACGCTCTCCGTGTTGTAGGAAAGAAAAAAGAGGATGTCCGCATTGTTATGAACGGAGCCGGCGCAGCCGCAATCTCCATCGCGCGGCTGCTTCTGAAGGCGGGATGCCGGAATATCACGCTGTGTGACAGAAAAGGCGCCATCTATGAAGGCCGTCAGGAGGGAATGAACCCTGTAAAGGAAGAGATGAGCAAGGTGACGAACCGTGAGAAAAAGGCGGGTTCCCTTGCAGATATGCTGGTAGGCGCAGACGTATTCATCGGCGTTTCCGCTCCGGGCGCAGTAACTACAGAGATGGTAAAAACCATGGCGAAAGACGCTGTGATCTTTGCCTGCGCGAATCCTACTCCGGAGATCTTTCCGGAGGACGCCAAAGCAGGCGGCGCAAAGGTGATCGCTACAGGAAGAAGCGATTTCCCGAATCAGATCAACAATGTACTGGCCTTTCCGGGAGTATTCCGCGGCGCTTTTGACGTAAGAGCAAAGGACATTAACGATGAGATGAAGATCGCCGCGTCAGAAGCTCTTGCAGGACTGATCACAGATGAAGAGCTTTCGGCGGATTATATCATACCGAAAGCATTTGATAAGCGAGTAGGACCGGCGGTGGCAAAAGCCGTTGCCGAGGCTGCCAGAAAAACAGGAGTTGCAAGATTATAAAAAAAGAAACAGAAAATCCTCACTGCTGCGGAAAATTTCCGCGGCGGCGGGGATTTGTTTTTGGGGAGTGCGGAAGATGGTAAAACAGGACTGTCCATAGAAATCTTTGACAAATCCGGCTTGGATCAGTAAAATAGCAAATATATAAAAATGCAGTTATGAAAGCGCTTTGTAAGCGGAGAGCATATACTGCGGCAGAAAGGAGAAGTATGCGCAAAAGGCGTTACACAGGAAAAATATGAAAAACTGGGAAGCAAATGTCCGCAGAGTCACTCCCTACACACCAGGGGAGCAGCCTGACCAGCCGGACATGATCAAACTGAATACAAATGAAAATCCGTATCCCCCGGCACCCGGCGTAAGAGAGGCGCTGAAAAATCTGGATATTGACGCCATGCGCCTTTATCCTGATCCGACGGCAGGCGAACTTGCTGCTGCCATAGCGGAATGTTACGGACTGGAAAAAGAGCAGGTTTTTGTAGGAGTAGGATCAGACGATGTTCTTGCCATGAGCTTTCTGACCTTCTTCAACAGCGGCAGACCTATTCTGTTTCCGGATATCACTTATTCTTTTTACGACGTATGGGCGGAGCTTTTCCATATTCCATATGAGCGCCCGGCGCTGGATGAGAATTTCCATATCAGAAAGGAAGATTATTTCCGGGAAAACGGCGGTATTGTCTTTCCAAATCCAAACGCTCCCACGGGAGTGGAACTTCCTCTTGAGGAGATCGAGGAGATCGTCGCCCGCAACCAGGATGTGGTTGTGATCGTGGATGAGGCATATGTGGATTTTGGGGCCAGATCCGCTCTTCCTCTTCTGAAAAAGTATGAAAATCTTCTGGTAGTCCAGACCTTCAGTAAATCCCGCTCACTGGCAGGAATGAGGATTGGATTTGCCTGCGGAAATCAGAAGCTGATCAAATATCTGAACGACGCGAAGTATTCTTTCAACTCCTATACTATGGACAGGACAGCTTTGGCCGCGGGAACAGCCGCAGTAAAGGATCAGGCGTATTTTCAGGAAACCTGCCGCAAGATCATAGAAACGCGGGAATGGACGAAAAAAGAACTGAAAGCACTGGGATTTTCCTTTGAGGATTCAAAAGCAAACTTTATTTTTGCCTCCCATAATGACTGCCCGGCACAGGAATTATTCCAGGCTTTGCGGAAAAGACATATCTATGTGAGATATTTTCCGAAAGGAAGAACGGCCGACTTCCTGCGGATCACTATAGGAACACAGAAGGAAATGGAAACTCTGACAGAGTTTCTCAGGGAGTATCTCAACGGAAGAGACAGCCGGACGGAAAAATAAAAAAGTAATATTTTTACATATCCCCGGGCGGATGCAGACAGCAAAGACCCGGGGATACGGTTTGGAGCGTACCGCCTCTTGTAAACTAACGCTATGGACAGACCGGGATAAATGTGGTAAGATGATTTTCAGAAGAAATCATGCAGAACCTGAAAAGGAAAAGTGCAGATCTTTTAAAATGCAGGGCTTACGGCCTTAAGAGAAAGACGGTTCGGCCGGCGGAGATATACTTTTGCTGGCATTCTGATGTTCATGTCGATTCAGACAGAGTATCCCGTAGATAACAGATACAGATTATATAAAAGATTATATAAAATAGAAAAGACCGAGGTTTTTTATGAGAGAAAAATACGAGTCGTTGTCGCTGGCAACATTGAAGGATCTGGCGAAAGCAAGAGGACTGAAAGGAATTTCCGCCCTCAGAAAGCCGGAGTTGATTGAACGTATGCTTCAGGAGGACGAAAAAGAGGCGCAGGAGAAGAAAACGGCATCCGCGGAGGAAGAGCCGGCAGTGAGGGATGCTCAGGTTTTTCCGGCGGAAACTGAGCCGGAGGAAGCGGATCAGGAAAAGAATGAGACTGCAAAGGCAAGACCGGAAATTTTCCATGCGGAAGAAAACAGAGCCTCCTATGAAGGGAGAAGACGGAACCATCCGGAAGAAAGCCGCAGGATTTCCGGACGGGAGGATACAAGGCGGATGCGCGGCATCCAGGAAGAGAACAGAAGAAATTTTTCCAGTCAGGAAAACAGGAAGGTCCACAGCGGCCAGGGAACTTATTCCGTTCAGGCGGACGATGGAAGGATGCCTGCGGAAACTGCCCAGCTTGACAGCGGAGAAAAGGCAAACGGGATTCTGGAAGTGCTTCCGGACGGATACGGCTTTATCCGCTGTGAAAATTATCTGCCGGGAGAAAATGATATCTATGTATCTCCTTCTCAGATACGGAGATTTAATCTGAAAACCGGAGATATCCTTCAGGGAAGTATCCGGATCAAAACCCAGGGAGAGAAATTCAGCGCTCTCCTCTATGTGACCTCCATTAATGGATTTCCCCCCAGCGAAGGACAGCGGCGCTACAATTTTGAAGATATGACGCCCATATTCCCGAATGAGCGCCTTAAGATGGAACGGCCCGGGGGAACTGTGGCCATGAGGATCGTAGACCTGATCAGTCCTATCGGAAAGGGACAGAGGGGAATGATCGTCTCTCCGCCCAAGGCAGGAAAGACCACTCTTTTAAAGGATGTGGCAAAATCTATCTTAAAGAACAATCCGGAGATGCACCTGATCATTCTTCTGATCGACGAGCGCCCGGAGGAAGTGACAGATATCAAAGAAGCGATCCAGGGTCCGAATGTGGAAGTGATCTATTCTACCTTTGACGAACTTCCGGAACATCATAAACGAGTATCAGAAATGGTGATCGAGAGAGCACGCCGCCTGGTGGAACACAAAAAGGACGTTACCATTCTTCTGGATTCTATTACAAGACTGGCAAGAGCCTACAATCTCTGTGTCCCTCCAAGCGGAAGAACGCTTTCCGGCGGTCTTGATCCCGCGGCGCTCCATATGCCGAAGAGATTTTTCGGAGCGGCGCGCAATATGCGGGAAGGAGGAAGCCTGACCATTCTTGCTACGGCCCTTGTGGAAACAGGAAGCAAAATGGACGATGTGATCTACGAGGAATTTAAGGGAACAGGAAATATGGAGCTTGTACTTGACCGCAGGCTCCAGGAAAAGAGAGTGTTCCCGGCCATTGATATCCAAAAATCCGGCACCCGCCGGGAGGATCTTCTGTTAAGCCGGGAGGAACAGGAAACAGTGTATAATATGAGGAAAGCCCTGAACAGCCTGAAAGCTGACGAAGCTGTGGAACAGATCCTCAATATGTTTTCCAGAACCCGGACAAACGCGGAATTTGTGCAGATGGCGAAAAAACAGAAATTTTTATAAACAGCTTGCATTTTAAGGCTTGATATGCTATAATCAGAAAGCTGCAAAATAGTAGATTCGTCTAGTTATATACGAATAGAAAATAGAAGACTATAGAGAGGTGAAAATCATGCGTGAAGGAATCCATCCGAACTATCAGCAGGCAACCGTAACCTGTAACTGTGGAAACACATTTGTAACTGGTTCTGTAAAGAAAGATATCCATGTGGAAATCTGTTCCAAATGCCATCCGTTCTACACAGGACAGCAGAAAGCTGCTCAGGCTCGCGGACGTATTGATAAGTTCAATAAGAAATACGGCTTAAACAAATAATCAGACACAATATAGGAAAGAGAGAACAGGTTGAGGTTGGGAAATCTCAACCTTTCTTTGCTTATAAGCAAGTGGAGACGAGAATGAAATCATCAAATATCGGCGGTCAGGCGGTCATGGAAGGCATTATGATGAGACACAAGGATAAATATTCCGTTGGTGTCCGCCGGCCTGACGGTGAAATCGAATTAAAGATCGAAGATTATAAATGCACCTTTGGCAAAGCGAAATTTCTCCGCTGGCCTTTGATCCGGGGAGTAGTCAGCTTGGTGGACGGTCTTGTAATAGGAACAAAGTGCCTGATGTATTCCGCGGAGATCGCGGGAGATGAGGAGGACGAAGAAGAAGCCAGAAAGAACGCTTCTCTGTCTGAAGAAGAAAGAACTGCAAAGAAAGAAAAAGAAGACAGGCAGTTCAAATGGCTTCTGTATGTGACGGTAGCGGTTTCCATCGTGGTTTCAGTCGCCGCATTCATGCTTCTTCCATATGCGCTTGCCAGCCTGATCCGGAAGGCGGGAGCTTCGGAATTCCTGGTAACGGTAGTGGAAGCCTTCGTGAAAATGGCGCTGTTCCTGGGATATATGTTCCTGATCTCCAGGATGAAGGATATCCAGAGAACCTTTATGTATCATGGGGCGGAGCATAAATGTATCAACTGCGTGGAGCATGGGCTACCCCTTACAGTGGAAAACGTGATGAAAAGCTCCAGACAGCATAAACGCTGCGGAACCAGCTTTTTGTTTCTGGTAATGCTGGTCAGCATCTGCCTTCATTTTATTTTTGTTCTTGTGCCGTTTTTCTGGCTTCGTCTTCTGGGACGTCTTCTGATGGTGCCTGTTGTGGCGGGAATTTCCTTTGAGATGATCCAGTGGGCCG